>NZ_MAEV01000011.1:0-244889 GCF_002013385.1 Mycobacterium sp. D16R24
TGAATTCCTCCATCGATGTGCCCCTCCCTCCTCAGGAGGCCTGGGAGCACGCCTCGGATCTGCGGCGTTTCGATGAGTGGCTGAGCGTTCACACCGCATGGCGCAGCGCGTTGCCCGAGACCCTGAAAAAAGGCACGGTGATCGACTCGATCGTGTGTGTGAAGGGCATGTACAACCGGGTCAAATGGACCCTCCAGAAATACGACCCTCCGACGGGCCTGTTCCTGGAAGGGCAGGGCAGGGGGGGTGTGAAGGTCAAGCTGCGGTTGACGATCACCCCGAAGGGGCCGGGTTCGGTCGTGGATTTCACTCTCCATTTGGGTGGGCCCGCGATGTTCGGCCCGATCGGCGCGGTGGTCGCGGCCGCGCTGCGCAGCGACATCGACGCCTCGCTGACGAAGTTCGTTCAAGTTTTTGCATCCGCGTCGTAATTGCGTTTTTCGCGTTCTACCTGCGAAAACACAAGCGACGGTTTGTGATTGGATGAGTTTCGAGTTCGTGTCGGTGGTTGGCAGGCTCCGGAATAAGGAGCAATATGGATATATGTCAATCACACGGAAGTTCATCGGAACGGTGTTCGCCGCTGGTGCCGGCGCGGTGCTTATCGCTGCTGCGCCCGCCGCCGTGATGACCACCGGGGTGCCGACAACCACGTCCAACCAGGTCGTTCTTGCCGATCCCGGCGGCTCTGGCAGCGGTGACGCGGGAGGCGGCGGTGGCTGCTACAACGGCGTGTGCGGCGGATGGAATCCCGGGCAAGGTGGCTGGGGCCATGGCTGCTACAACGGCGTCTGTGGTGGCTGGGACGGCCAGCGCGGCTGGGGTAACTGAGCCGCGCAGCCGCACGAATTAGTGCGCTAGCGGTCGAAGGGCTTGCGCCAGGGCGTCATAGGCGTCTCGGCGAGCTGATCCGGTGCCGAGCAGGTGATCCGGGAGGATGACTTCGTCAACGCCCTCCTGGGCCCATGGTGCCATCTGCTCCGCGATGCGTTCCGCGGTGCCGTACAACACTGGAATCGGTGATGCCGCAGCGGTTTCCGCGGCGCGGGCCTCGGATTGTGGGCCGTCGGTGACGATGATGCGGGCCTGAGTGGAACGCCAGATCGTCGCCGGATCCCGGCCAATCTTTTCGGCCGCGGCGTCCAATCGGCCCGAGGTCTCGCGGAAGGTGCCGGGCGAGGACCACTGATTCCATTCGTGGGCATACCGCGCGGTCAGACCCAGCATGCGCGGCTGAGTGGCGCCGATCAGGATTGGTAGTGGCCGCTGTAGGGGTTTGGGTTCACAGATGCCCTCTTCCAGCTGGTAGTACTCGCCGGCCACGGTGGTGGCTTGCTCGTTGAGCAGGCCGGTAATCACCTGCAGCCCTTCGGAAAACCGGTCGACGCGTGGTCCGGGCTTGCCAAGTTCGAGCCCGTAGCGCTGGTGTTCGTTTTCCTGCCAGCCGGCGCCCAGCCCGAGTGTGAAGCGCCCCTGACTGACGTGGTCGACGGTCGCCGCCCAGTTGGCAAGGACTGCCGGATGCCGAAAGGTCATCGACAGCACCAGGGGCGCGAGCCGGATTCGCGAGGTGGCCGCGGCGAGCGCCGCAAAGATGGCGGTGGCCTCGTGGAAGTCGGTGCGCTCCTCGGCGGTGTCCGCGTGCGACATGAAGTGGTCGGCCGCGTAGAAGGCGCGCCAGGTTCCGTTGTCGGCGTATTGGGCGATATCCAGCAGATCTGCCCAGGATTGATTGGTTTGTCCCCATATCGAGAAGCGCATGTCGTCCACCCTAGAGCCGGTGCACATATCGCCGTTATTGCGTACTACCCTCGAAATGGTGGAGGAGCAACCAAGGGGTCGGCGGGCAGAGGTGATCGCGGCCGCCATTGAGGTGGCGGGCACCATGGGGGTTGGCGGTCTCACGTATCGCTCGGTAGATGCGGCGGCGAATGTGCCGAGTGGGACTACGTCGAATCATTTCCGTACGCGTGATGCGCTGTTGTTGGGTGTCATCGTCGAGATCGAGAAACTTCGTCGGGCCTTCTGGCGGGCGCTTGTCACCGAGATCAGCCCGACCACGGTGGCCGACCTGGTGGGTATAGGTACCGCATACGTCAAAGGTGCCGTCGGGGTGATGAGTACCCGGGTGCGGGCGTACATGGCGCTTCTCATGGAGGGTTGGAGCCATCCCGATCTGAGAGAGCCGCTACAGCGGGGCCGGGATGCACAGATTCCCCGCACACTGCAGCTCATGCGCCACGTGAACCCGACTACTCCGCAGCTGCACGCGGAAATCTTCCAGGACTATCTCACCGGCATCATCTATCAGCAGCTTGCCAACCCGCTGCCGGACTTCAATCCGCGTCCCGGGATCGAGGCGCTGCTCACCGCGCTGCTGCTGCCCCAGGCAGCGCAGAGATAGGGTTCTCGCGCCAGTCGGTATCGGTAACGATTCGCCGTGAAATGCGTTCCAGCGCTGCCTGAATCTGCTCGCGGTCTGCGCGATCTTCGAAATCGGGTGTGCGGGAAAGCCGTTCGACGAGGTACTGGTTGATCGCCTCGCTGATCTTGTCGACTTCCTGTCGCCCCGAGTCGGTGAGCCAGATGTGGTCATTGGTGCGCAGCGCGTAACCATTCCCGACGAGTTCGTTGAAGGCGGGGTCGATGACCTCTGGTGGTATCCGGTACCACTGCGCGATTCGGGATACCTCGGCAGACCCGGTGACACGCAGAAAACGGTTGGCCTGCACCAAGGCCCACAGCGGAGCGATGGGCATCGATACTCCCGCGTGTTCGCGTAGCTTCCGCAGGCCGATATGTGGGAATCCGCGCATCGCATTGCTGATCGCGATCTCCAGCAATTTGTCCGGTGAGACCGAATTCGGCATGCCGAAGCCCTCGCCCATGTCCGCGGCAAGGGCCGAGTCGGTGCCGCGCAGCGGGACCTCCTTGAGGAACAGCGCGACGACGAACCCGATGACGGCAACCGGTGTGGCACAGAGGAACACAAGATCCAAGGAGTCGGCGTAGGCGTTGATGACGGGTATCGCGGCCTCACGCGGCAGTGCGTGCAGCGCCTGTGGCGACTGAGTGGCCTCGGGTGGCACCTTCACCGAGCTGATCTCGCGTGCAAGGAAATTGGAGAACAGTGACCCGAATATCGCCGCGCCGAAGGAGCTGCCAATGGTGCGGAAGAATGTCACGCCGGACGTCGCGACGCCCAGATCGTCGAATCGGGCCGTGTTCTGCACGATGAGGGTGAGTACCTGCATTGATGCGCCGATACCTATGCCCAGCAGGAGCAGGTACAGCGACTGCAGGATGAACGGTGTGGAGTTGTCCATCCTGGACAGCAGCACCAGTGCGATGGCCATGATGGCGGTGCCGGCGACGGGATAGCGTTTGTACTTGCCGGTGCGCCCCACCAGGGTGCCGGTTCCGGTGGAGGTGATGAGCATGCCGGCCACCATGGGCAAGGTGCGCATGCCCGAGACGGTGGCCGAGACGCCGTTGACGAACTGCATGAACGTGGGTAGGTAGGTCATCACGCCGAGCATGGCGAAACCGACGACGAAGCTCAGCACACAGCAGATGGTGAAGACCGGGTCGCGGAACAGTCGTGGAGGCAGAATCGGTTCGGGCACGCGGGATTCCACCCAGACGAACAACGCGATGGCTGCGACCGAGCCGACGAACAACCCGATAGTCATCGGTGAGGACCAGGGATAGGTGGTGCCGCCCCAGCTGGTCGCCAGCGTCAGTGCCGAGGCGCCCAGCCCGATGAGCACAATGCCCCAGTAGTCGATAACGGGACGTGTCGCCTTGGCCAGTGCCGGGATGGCCCCGGCCGCGACCACGATCACCACGGCCGAGATGGGCAGATTGATGTAGAACGCCCAGCGCCATCCCAGATGATCGGTGAACAGACCACCCAGCAGCGGGCCGATCACGGTCGTCACCCCGAAGACCGCGCCCAGCATGCCCTGATAGCGGCCGCGCTCGCGCATGGGGATGATCTCGCCGATGAGGGCGGTCGCCGTCACCATGAGGCCACCGGAGCCGAGGCCCTGGATCGCGCGTGCACCGACCAGCATGGCCATGGAGCCAGCCATACCGCACAGCAGGGATCCGGCCGCGAAGATGAGGATGCAGGTGATGAAGACTGCGCGCCGTCCGAAGAGATCTCCGAACTTGCCCATGACGGCGGTGGCCACGGTGGAGGCCAGTAGATAGCTGGTGACCACCCACGACTGGTGCCCGGCATCGCCGAGATCGGCGACAACGGTGGGCAGGGCGGTGGCGACGATGGTGCCGTCCAGCGCGGCGAGCAGCATCCCGAGCAGGACCGCGACGAAGATGAGATTGCGGCGCTGCACGCTGATCATGGAGCTCGCGGCTTCCTGATCGACGGTTTCGGATTCAGGTGACTGCGTAGACATCGTTACCCACTCTAAGGTGCTGTGCTTGACCAGGGTCGGTTGTTGGCGTACCGAGCCTGATCGCGAGGGACGATTAGAATTGCCAGATGGATTATGACTCCTGGTTCTCGCGTGAATCCGTGATTGCTAATCTACCGAACGAATTCCCGCACTTGATTATCTCGGTGCTGGATGTCGACGGGCTAGCGCCGAGCGACCGTGCTCAGCTCCCGGACAGCTGGGGAGAGATCGGTTTGTTGCGTGGTACCGACGCGATCGACCGGGCGTTACGGGTGTGGCGGGAAGCTGTTCCGGCGCTGTTCCCGCGACTGCTTGGGCTATTGACCGAGCAAGGAAGGGACGTTTTGGTGGTTCGGGTGGCGGACAAAGAGGCGTCGATGAGCTCGCTGGCTTTGCTGTATGTCATCGGCCCGACCGGAGACGATGACGGCGCTCAGTATCGCTTCGGCTCTGTACCCGTTCCCGCCGACGCTGCTCCTGAACTGGTAGCGGCGAGGTGGGCTGAACGTGCGACAGTCGCCCGACAGCTTTGGGGGAGTGTGCCGGACGCTCTTCGTGAGTTCTACACCACGGTGCACAACGGATTCGTCGATGTGATGTTCCGGGACGCAGACGGGATGCCAGGGATCGAGAGTCTCTGTGTAGTCGGAGACCACCTCGGTCCGGAGGATTTCAGCTCACGGGAGTTCACGGTCTTCTGGTACGGCGAGGACGACAAGTTGGTCTTGCCGCCAATGTCGCAGTGGCCCGACCTGTCGAGGTTGGCGCGGATCTATACCTGCAGAACCTTCAACTGGTACTGCGTCGACGTGAGCAGCGAGGCTGGAGCCGTGTGGGAGCTATCTCGCGACTTCGGTCTCTGCCGAGAGAAGAAGACGATCTTCGATTGCCTCGACGAGAATTTCATGAACTCATTCGGTATCTATCCAGAAGTCGTTCCGCCAGAGGATGTTCCGCCAGTGTCGGTGGGCCATCAGATCGCGGTGACTGCGGCGGTGGCGAGTGTGTTCGGGTGTGCGAGGGCCACGGGTGCGGCGGTTGCCGGTGAACAGTTCGATATCGGCCGAATACGGGCACTGGCGTCCGAACGCCCGATCGGACTCACGGTGGTTGCCGCCGATCGCGGGCGAGTTACCGATAGGCATGTCCAGTCGGCACTGGAGATGTTGAGGTGTACCGAGTATGCACCTGCGGTTTGCGCTGACCATGCCGTCGAGGCATGGACGTGCCTGGTCGATGCCGAGGTGGAGTCGGTGCTCGTTTGGGGACAAGGTGTTTCAGTGATTATCTCTGCGTTGCTCCTGCCGAATGCGGTCCTGGCCCATCGTCCGCACAGGTGCGAACATGTGACAACGAAGGCTCAAGACTGCGGGTATGCGAGCTTCCGTGGCCCAGATGTCGCAGGCATCAGCGTTGGTCAGGAGGTGCCGACCGCGCAGGGAGGTGCTGCCGCGCACATCGTCAGTACATCGGGCCAAGGGAACCTGCAGCGCACCCTTAGCGCGCACAGCTATGTGTCGTGGCTGGACGGTCGGCATGCGGTGGCGCTGCTCGCCATCTACCAGCCTCCGCGTGCCAGTGGAGATATCGCGCTGGAGGGTATGAGGCTGCTGCATTCCCGGGCGATCGAGGCTGTCTGTGGGAACGCTCAGTCCGTGCCGGAGGCGCCCCGGCGGCAGTCATTTGGGTTCGGGTTCCAGGCGTAGCTCTGCCCTTGGCCTGGGTGTAACGTACGTCACAGGGTTCGGATGTTAGACCGACAGGAGCAGGCAATGAAGCACGCAGCACCCGGAACCGAGGGCGGCGCAGTAACTTTCACTCCCCGGTACGACAACTTCATCGGCGGGGAGTGGGTGGCCCCGTCCGATGGACGGTACTTCGACAATTCCTCGCCGATCGACGGCAAGGTATTCACGCAGGTTGCCCGCAGCACCGCGCCCGACATCGAGAAGGCCCTGGACGCCGCTCACGCCGCGGCCGAAGCCTGGGGCAACACCTCGCCGGCTGACCGGTCGAACACTCTGCTCCGGGTCGCCGACCGGATGGAACAGAACATCGAGAAGCTGGCGGTCGCCGAGACATGGGACAACGGCAAGCCGATACGTGAAAGCCTCAACGCCGATATCCCGCTGGCCATCGATCACTTCCGGTACTTCGCCGGGGTGCTGCGCGCCCAGGAGGGATCGATCTCCGAGATCGACCATGACACCGTCGCCTACCACTTCCATGAGCCGCTCGGCGTGGTCGGCCAGATCATCCCGTGGAACTTTCCACTGCTGATGGCAGTCTGGAAGCTCGCGCCGGCGCTGGCGGCAGGCAACTGTGTGGTGCTCAAGCCCGCCGAGCAGACGCCCGTCTCGATCCTGGTGTTGATGGAGTTGATTGCTGACCTGCTTCCGCCGGGGATCATCAACGTGGTCAACGGATTTGGTGTCGAGGCGGGTAAGCCGCTGGCGTCGAGTCCGCGTATCGCCAAGATCGCGTTCACCGGCGAGACCACCACCGGGCGCCTCATCATGCAGTACGCGACCGAGAACATCATTCCCGTCACTTTGGAGCTGGGCGGCAAGAGCCCCAACATCTTCATGCCCGATGTGATGGCCGCCGACGATGCCTTTCTGGATAAGGCACTCGAAGGTTTTACCATGTTCGCGCTCAACCAGGGCGAGGTGTGCACCTGTCCCTCGCGGGCGCTCGTGCATTCGTCCATCTACGACGAGTTCATCGCCCGCGCGATCCCCCGCGTCGAGGCGATCGTCGGTGGTGATCCGCTGGATGAGGACACCATGATCGGTGCCCAGGCGAGTAACGACCAATACGAAAAGATCTTGTCTTACATCGATATTGGACGGCAAGAGGGTGCCCAGGTGCTCACCGGAGGTGACGCTCGCAAGGTCTCGGAGTACCCGGACGGTGCCTACATTCAGCCGACCGTGTTCGCCGGCGCCAACAACATGCGCATCTTCCAGGAGGAGATCTTCGGCCCGGTGCTCTCCGTGGCGAAGTTCGACTCGCTGGACGAGGCACTGAAGATTGCCAACGATACGCTGTACGGCTTGGGCGCGGGGGTGTGGTCACGCGATATGACCAACGCCTACCGGCTGGGCCGCGGCATCAAGGCGGGGCGGGTGTGGACAAACTGCTACCACCAGTACCCGGCGCACGCCGCGTTCGGCGGGTACAAGAAATCCGGTATCGGGCGTGAGAACCACAAGATGATGCTCGACCACTACCAGCAGACCAAGAACCTCTTGGTGAGCTACTCGCCCGATGCCGCGGGGTTCTTCTGATGATCCCCCGCAAGCGGGAGGTACCCCCAGTTTTCGCGAAGAAGGTCAGGCCCTGATCAATCGCGTCGAGCTCACTCCGGCGGCGGCCGAGCTGTTGGCTTCGCTGGTCGCTAGACATGGGCCTGTGATGTTCCACCAGTCCGGAGGCTGTTGTGACGGCAGCGCACCCATGTGTTATTTGCGCGGGGAATTTCGTGTGGGTGCGTCGGATGTATTGCTCGGCGAGGTTAGCGGGGATACCCCGTTCTGGATGAGCGCCGATCAGTTTGATTACTGGTCGCATACACATCTGACGGTGGACGTGGTGCCCGGGCGTGGGTCAGGATTTTCGCTGGAGGCGCCGGAAGGCGTGCGGTTTCTCATCCGGTCACGGCTGTTCACCGATGACGAGGTGCTCGCATTGGCGAATCAGCCGGTCAGGACCGGCGCCGACGGTTGAGGCGCTGCCGATTCCTTCGTGTTGTCGGCTGTGCCCAGAGGTAGTAGTTTGCCCTTGTCGGAGACAGTCTGGTCGGGTCGGTCGTAGGGGAGTGTCATCCAGTGTATGTAGCTATTCGAACTGCTGCGGTTGCTGCGGTGTGCAGTCTGTGCGTCGGGACAAGTGCGGACGCGCGCACCGTGCGGCCGGTTCCTTCCTTAACGACTACGGCCACAACACGTTCCGTGACGAATCAGGCAGTCTCTCTCACGTCGTCTTCTGACCTGCTGGCGGTGGCCGCTCCTCAGAACAGTGCTGGGGCGCAATCGAATCCAGTAGCCACCGGGGTACCGAGTAGCAGTGATCTCATCGGGACAGTCGCCAAGCTCCTCACGGCATCGCAAGCCGCGTCGACCGGTTCGGCTCCGGGGATCACCGCAGCTGCCCTCGATCCCGTCGATCCGCCGGTAGAACAGCCGGTAGATCCGCCCGTCGAGCAGCCCACAGATCCGCCCGCGGCCGACGAGCCGGCGCCGCCCACCAACTTCCCGGGGACGCATTGGCCTGCGTTTGGCACCCCGTCCTACTTTGCGCAGTTGGCCTTTGCGGTGTTCCACGTTGTGGCCTTGCCGATCACGGTGCCTGTGCAGTTCTTCCTGGGCAGTGCCGAGGGTGTGCCGACGGTGATAGCCGCGGCACTCAATGACTTGTCGGGCCTGCTGGGCCAGATACCCGGGTTCTCACCGCAGCAACCGACGGCGGCGCAGGCACAGCAGAAGGTCGCAGAGACTTCCTCGCCGTTGCAGAAGACGGCGGCAGCGGAGGCCGAAGCGCCCGCCGCTGAGGAGCCGGCTCCGGAACCGGAGCCCTTGCCGACCAACTTCCCGGGCCCGCGCCCGGCGTTCGGCACGCCGTCCTACTTTGCGCAGCTGGCGTTCGCGGTACTGCATGTGCTGGCGCTGCCGATCACGGTGCCGGTACAGGCGATCATCGGTACGACTGAGGGTGTGCCGTCGGTCATTGCCGCGGCGCTCAATGACTTGTCGAGCCTGCTGGGACAGGTGCCGAAGATATCGCTACCTGGGACTGACCCCGGGACCACACCGGAGACGTCCTCGAAGCAGGTCGATCAGGCTGTCACCAAGCCGGAAACCGCGTCCGAGAAGTCAGAGACCACCCAGCGCGACGTCGATGCGAAGACTCCCAGTACTGAGCACACGGAGCACGGGGCCAAGCCTGGCGATACGCCCGCAGAGTCGCCCAAAACCGAGCATGAGGCCAAGTCCGCCGATACTCCGGCGGACGCGACGAAGGCAGATCCGACGAAGGCAGATCCGACGAAGGCTGTCGCGCCCAAGGTTGACCCGACGAAGGCTGTTGAGCCCAAGGTTGATCCGACGAAGGTCGTCGACCCCACGAAGGTCGTTGAGCCCAAGGTTGATCCGGCGGCGGCAGCATCTACGAAGCCCGAGCCTGCCAAGCCCGTTGAGGTCAAGGCGGAGACCAAGCCGGAACCGGCCAAGCCTGAAACCGCCAGCCCGGTGAAGGTCGTCCGCGACAGCCTGAAGTCGACACCCGGTGGAACCACCACCACCGGCGGCACCAAGACGACCGAGGGATCCAAGGGCGCCGAAACGGACGGCAAGGCGCCCGCTGTGTCTACGGTGACCAAGGTTCGCGAAGGATCGACCCCCTCCCCGGGTGGCACGACCGATAAGCCCGCGGAGAAGCCTCCGACGGAGAAGCCGTCGACCGGTAAGAGCTCACCGGCATCGGAAGGGAATTCGCATTCCTCCGAAGGAAAGACGCACTCCTCCGAAGGCAAGTCACACTCCGGGTCTACTGACTGACGATGATCGTCAGCGCGTTGCTGTCGCGTTCGATATGAAGTCCGGCGCGACGGGCAACCGCAGCCACTGAGGCGGCATCGTTGGGCTCGGCCCTGCTGCCGGCGAGGATGCGTGCCAGTTTTCCCTTGTGCGCCTTGTTGAAATGGGTGATCACCGTGCGCCGCCCATCGGGATGTTCTGTGAGGCAATCAACGGTTACCGCCTGCGGTAGCCGCCCCAATCCCGCGTACGAGCCCGAGCGTAGGTCCACCACCAGTTCGTCGGCGGCCAGCTCCGCCAAGGCCGGTTCCAGTACCGGTTTCCAGCGGGCAGACAACGACGGTCTTCCAGGCAGCTTGGACGAGGCCGACAGCCGATATGCAGGTACCGGGTCGTCGGCGCGTAGCAGTCCAAACAGCGCCGAGCCGACAGCCAGGCGTTCGCGCGCACGCGTTGCGGAGGCGCCGCGCAGAGACGTCACGTCCAGGGCGTCGTACAGCACGCCGGTGTACCGCTGCAGGGCAGGCATGGTGGGGGAGATCCGTAGTTCGGCATTGCGCTGGATTTCGGCGTCCTGGGAGGCCGAGATACCCAGCGCCTTCCTGCATGCCGGAGGGTCGGCGGCAAGGGCGACGAGTTCGTCAAGGAGTGCCGCGCGCACTGGATTCAGCGACGGTGTGGCCAGCTTGTCCAGGCGCAGAGGAACATGATCTCCCCCCTCGCGTTTGGTTTCCGAGGGCGGCAGCAACACGATCACGCCACAGACCGTAGCGAACTGGCCGCCGTTCACGGCGCAGCGGGTCCGCAGCTGCGATGAGTTTTGGTGGTCCGGATGGTCGATATGGGTGAGTGCCCCATCCAGTACAAGGAGACCCCATGCCCACTCGTGAAGAAACTCCACTCGGCGCCCCCGCGTGGATCGACCTTGCCTCGTCGGATGTTGAGAAATCAAGGGCCTTTTATAGCGCGTTGTTCGGCTGGACCCTGCAGGAAGCGGGCTCCGAGTACGGGGGCTACATTAACGCGCACAAGGACGGCAAGGCTGTCGCAGGAATGATCGCGAACAATCCGGAGTGGAATGCTCCCGACAGTTGGACTACCTACTTCGCCACCGATGACATCAACGCCACGCTGCAGAAGGCAGTCGACAACGGTGGTGCACATTGCATGGAGGCCATGGAAGTTCCGCAGCTCGGATATATGGGGCTCTTCGGTGATCCCTCCGGCGCCGTGGTGGGGCTGTGGCAGCCGCTGGCCCACAAGGGGTTCCAGCTGGTCGCCGAGGCGGGCGCGCCGGTGTGGCATGAACTGAACACCCGTGAGTACGACAAGGCGGTCGACTTCTACACCAAGGTGCTCGGATGGGACACCAAGGTAGAGGGCGATTCCGAGGAGTTCCGGTATGCGTGCGCCCAGCATGATGGGGAGCCGATCGCCGGAGTTAACGACGCGACAGTGGGCCAGTGGACGCTCCCCGAGGGGGTGCCGGCGCATTGGGCCGTGTATTTCGGCACCGACGACACCGATGCCAGTGCGACCAAGGCCGCCGAGCTCGGTGGTGTGGTGCTCACGGCCGCGCAGGACACCCCTTACGGCCGGATGGCGCTGATTCAGGACACCACCGGCGGTACCTTCTGGTTGTGCTCCGTCGATTCCTGATTGCGACTGCGGTAGGCCTCGTCATCGTCCTCGCGGCGATGACGGAGCTCTACTTCTTGGTGAACGCGCGCACCTTTCAGCTAGCGGGAACCCTTGTCGCGCACTGTGCCACCGATGAGAAGGTGGTCGCGCTCACGCTTGATGACGGGCCGAGCGGCCGCACCTCCGAGGTGTTGGTGACGCTCCAGCGTGCGCACATTCCAGCCACCTTCTATCTGGTTGGGCAGGATCTCGCAAGGAATCCGTGGTCGGGACGCCAGATCGCCGCGGCCGGTCACGAGATCGGTAACCACAGCTACACCCATCGCCGACTGGTCTTCGTCACTCCGACCACTGTGCGGGAGGAAGTGGAGAACACCGATAAGCAAATCCGGGCAACGGGATTCAGCGGTGCCATAACCTTCCGCCCGCCTTACGGCAAGAAGCTCTACGGGTTGCCGCGGTATCTCGCGTCCCATGACCGCATCACCGTGATGTGGGATGTCGAGCCCGACTCCGGCGGGCCGCGAACACGGGAAGCGATCGTCGAGGAGACTGTATCCCGGGTGCGTCCCGGGTCGATCATTCTGCTGCATGTGATGTATTCCTCTGGACGGGAGTCACTTTCGGCGATCCCCGAAATTTCGCAACGTCTCCAGAAGCAGGGTTATCGGTTCGTCACTGTGTCACAGCTCCTTGCCGCGCCGTGTCATTAGACGTCCTCGAAGGTGGGGATGCCCCACTCCTCGTGCCCGCCGTCATGTAGCAAGGTGGCGCGGGTGACCGATCGAGTGCCGAACTTGTCGCGCAGTTGATCAAGGGTACTGTCGAGTGCCAGCGCATTCTCAGCCAAACTCGTGAACGGAAGTTCCAATTGTGCTGCGCCGCAGGGGTCGAAGTTGGCCACCGAGAATCCGATCAGGGTGATCCCCCGTTCGGCAACGAGTGCAGTGGCCTGGGTAACAAGCTGTCGTGCCACTGACAGCAGCTGCTCGGTAGACGTCGTGGGCCGCGACACGGTGTGTGAGCGCGTCGCGCGTGTGTAATCGTCGAACCGCAACCGCAGTACCACCGTTCGGCAACTTCGTCCGGTGCCACGCATCCGGCGGGCGGTCCTTTCGACGAGTTGCGTCGCGATGGCGTCGATCTCATCGGCGCTGCGGCGCCGTCTGCCGAGTGCGCACTGCGCGCCGATTGAGCGTCGCCGTCGTCCACCCTGCACCCGTCGTGGGTCGACATTGTGTGCCAGACAATGTAATTGGTGACCCATGGCCCGACCGGCCATGGACGCCAGCGTGGACTCGCCGAGATCGGCGATATCGGCGACCGTATGGATGCCGTGCACCCGCAGCTTCTCGGCGGTGATCGCACCGACGCCCCACAGCGCCTGTACCGGCAACGGGCGCAGGAATGACAGCTCCTGGTGCGGCTCCACCACCAACAGCCCATCGGGCTTGCCCTGTCTGCTGGCGACCTTGGCCAGGAACTTGGTGCGAGCGATCCCGACGGTGATCGGCAGACCTGCCCGTCGGCGTACCTCCGCCCGCAATGTTGCCGCGATATCGCGCGGCGTGCCCGAAATGCGCAGTAAGCCAGAGACATCGAGAAACGCCTCGTCGATGGACAACGGTTCGACCAGGGGAGTGGTGTCTCGGAAGACCTCGAAGACCTTCTTGCTCGCCGCGCTGTAGGCGTCGAAACGAGGCGGAACCACCACGGCTTTAGGGCATAGTTGCTGCGCCTGCCGGCCCCCCATCGCGGTGCGGACCCCGTATCGCTTCGCTTCGTAGCTGGCGGCCAACACGACACCGCCTCCAACGATCACCGGGCGGCCGCGCAGCGCTGGATCATCACGTTGCTCGACGGAGGCGTAGAACGAGTCCAGATCCGCGTGCAAGATGTTGGCGGTTCCAGTCATGAACAGATGCTCGCACCGGGGTCCGACAGTCATAGCGGGTTGATTTGCCCAACCGCTGGTTGATTCGGAGAAGCGCGGGGCAATCCTTAGTGGCGACCGGGAGATATTTGACTTACGGCTAGGAAAACTATCGAGTTCGTGGTCGGCGGCATGGTGCAGTGTGCCCTACGTTTATGGCGAGTTCTCCAGGTTACTTCCAGCCTATTCACAAACTTTGCCCAGAAGGGGTGGTTTACGTGCGTATACGACTTCGTGCCACGGCAGCCGCGACGGTTTGCAGTATTTGCATCGCCGCGTCGGCTTCCGCGCTCACGATCCAAACTCCTAGCGTCAGTCCGGAACAGCATCGGACCGTGTCGACGCAGGCTTACGTCCTGACGTCGAACGACGGCACGCTTTCGCCCGCGAGCATTGGCTCGCTGGCTACCTTGCCGGGTGTCCAGGGTCCAGCCGCGACGCCTTTGGCCGCTGCTGCGCCGGCGCCGAGTTTGTTCACGGCGATTCAGCCGGTGTTCACGGTGTTGGGTGGGGCGTTGACGCTGCCGTTCAACATTCCGTTCTGGTTTGTGACGGGGCAGCTGAACGCGGCCGCGAACCAGACCACGATCAACAACTTTGTGACGGCTCTTGGTCAGTTGCCGGGTGTTCCGGCTGCGGTGCTGTCGTACTTGGCGGGTATTCCGTCGCAGACGCTGCCGTCGATTCCGGGGTTGACGTCGGCGGCGGCGTCTCCGACGGTGAAGACTGCGGCGCTGTCGACTCCGACGGCCGCGGCTGCTGCGCCGGCGCCGAGTTTGTTCACGGCGATTCAGCCGGTGTTCACGGTGTTGGGTGGGGCGTTGACGCTGCCGTTCAACATTCCGTTCTGGTTTGTGACGGGGCAGCTGAACGCGGCCGCGAATCAGAAGGTGATCACTGATTTTGTGACGGCTCTTGGTCAGTTGCCGGGTGTTCCGGCTGCGGTGCTGTCGTACTTGGCGGGTATTCCGTCGCAGACGCTGCCGACGATTCCGTCGATTCCGGGGTTGACGTCGGCGGCGGCGTCTCCGACGGTGAAGACTGCGGCGCTGTCGACTCCGACGGCCGCGGCTGCTGCGCCGGCGCCGAGTTTGTTCACGGCGATTCAGCCGGTGTTCACGGTGTTGGGTGGGGCGTTGACGCTGCCGTTCAACGTTCCCTTCTGGTACGCGACAGGTCAGCTGAATACGGCCGCGAATCAGAAGGTGATCACTGATTTTGTGACGGCTCTTGGTCAGTTGCCGGGTGTTCCGGCCGCGGTGTTGTCGTATCTGCAAGGGATTACGAAGCAAACGCCGCCGACCATCCCGACCATTCCAGGCATCACCTCCTTGGTCACGCCCTCGTCGAAGCTGATCACGAACACTGCGGCGGTTCAGTCCGATGCCGCCACGCCGGAAGTTGCCAAATCGGAAGTCGCCAAGCCTGCAACCCTTGAGGAAGCGACGAAGCCCGCCACCTCGGCGGAGCCGGTCAAGGTGACGGCTCCGGCTGAGTCGGCCAAGCCGGTGGAAGCGGCCACCCCGTTGGAGCCGGTCAAGGCGACCACTCCTGCCGAGCCGGTCAAGGCGACCACTCCTGCCGAGCCGGTCAAGCCCGCCACCTCGGCGGAGCCGGTCAAGGTGACGGCTCCGGCTGAGCCGGTCAAGCCGGTGGAAGCGGCCACCCCTGTCGAGGCCGTCAAGCCTGCGGCCCCGGCAGAGCCGGCCAGGCCCGCGGCTCCGGCTGATGCCGTCAAGCCTGCGGAGCCGAAGGTCAACGTTCCTAAAGTCAAACTGCCCACCCCGGCCACCAAGGTCGGAGAGGTCAGCGGCGGAGTTGCGCCGAAGACCGAAGACTCGGCCAAGGCAGACAAGAGCGAGAAGGCCGATTCCAAGGACACCAAGTCCGACAAGGGGTCCGCACCGAAGAAGTCCGAAAATGACTCTTCAGCTGCGAAGAAGCCCGAGAGTGCCGCGTCGACCACCGGTAAGTCGGAGTCCGCTTCGAGCTCCTCATCGAGTGATTCGCACTCGAGCGCCTCGAACGGTTCTTCGCACAGCGACTCGCACAAGGCGTCGTCGGACTAGTCCCCGGTAACAAGCTCAAAGGTCCCCGCGCCAGACATGGCGCGGGGACCTGCTTGTAAGCGGCACTGACATAAGTCAACATCATTGACATGGATATCGACGGAACCGCGACCCTGGGGTACTTGCTGACCCGTACCGCGACATCACTGCGCGGCAAGGTGGCGGCCCGGTTGGAGCCCATGGGCCTGAGCCTGCCCGAGTACATCTGCATGCAGATCCTGCGCACCTATCCGGGCATGTCCAACTCCGAACTGGCTCGGCAGGCGATGGTTACCCGGCAGGCTATGAATGCCGTGTTGCACCGGCTGGAGCAGGAGGGTCTGATCAGCCGTCCGGAGAACGCGGATCACGGCCGGTCGCTGCCCGCTCGCCTGACCCGGCGCGGCAGCACCCAGCTGGACAAGGCGGTGGAGGCGGTGACCGCGGGCGAGAACGAGGTCATGGAGAAGCTGAGCGCTGACGAGCGCCGCGCGTTGAAGGCCATGCTGGCCAAATGCGTTCCGAGTCAACTGCCATGAGGCGCGCTGGGTGGCTGATCGCGTTCACCGGTCTGGTGATCGGGTTCAGTGTCTGGCTTCCGTGGTTGCGAACGTCGGCCAGCGGCGGCGGCAGGGCCAACGCCATCGGCAGCGCTACCGGATCGGTGGTGCTGCCCGCGGGATTCGGTGCGGGCCAGATGATCTTGCTGGTTTCGGCGCTACTCGTGGTGGCCGGATGCATGGTGGGCCAGCACATTCTGCACCGCATCGCCCCGGTTGCCGCGGGTGTACTGGCACTCGTGCTCTTGGGGCTGGAACTGCTGTATTACCGCAACAACATCAAGGTGCCGATCGTGACGGGCTACGGGTTCTGGGTCGCGATCGCGGCGTCGGCTATCGCGGTCGCGCTGGCCATCGTTGCCCTGCTGTCACGACCCCAGGCCGGCGAGCAGCAGTGGCACGATTGAGCCATACATCCCATACTTGACGGTGCCGAGTGTGTCCCGGTTCTTTCCTACCAGTGGTGACACGAAACTCGTTGCGGTAGAGAGCACCTGATCTTCTGCAACGGCCGCGTCGACAATCTGGTAGTTCAGGGATTCGGATCCGCCGAGACGTCGGCCGCTGGGCATGGTTGCCGATGCCGCCTGGGGTGTCATCTTCCCCTGACAGAGCGCCGACATGCCGGGGGTGAACGGCATCCCGAGGTCGACCTCGGGAAGGCAGAAGAAGCCGCGATCGGTACGCATCACCCGGTAATCACATGCCAGCGCGACCATGGCTCCGGCGCCGAAGGCGTGACCGTTGACGGCGGCGACGGTGGGTGTCGGAAACACCAGGAAGCGCGCCAGGATCTTCTGAACCTCGGTGATGTACCAGCTGAGCTTGTCGGGGTTGGCGCCCAGAAAGTCGACATCCAATCCGTTGGAGAAGAACTTGCCGCTGCCGGTGACCACCAGCGCGGACGGGGTGTCATCGGCGAGTACCTCGTCGAGCAGTGCGTTGATCTGCTCGATATTCGCTGTGGTGAAACGGTTCTCGTCGGTGCCGAGCTCGAGGGTGTAGATGCCTTCGGAGCGCTGCAGTGCTGGCATGTGTCGCTACCTCAACTGTTCGAGAGCTGTCGCTACTTGCTCGGGGATGGGTACGGGGGTGCGGGCGTCGGAGTCCACGTAGACATGGACGAACCGGCCCAGGGCGCGGGGAGTGTCTTCGACGACGCCGTCGACGACCGTGAACACCCCGAGCTTGTAGATGACGCTGCTGCGGCCGCGATGTTCCAGGGCCAGGCCGATGGACAGTTCGTCGGGGAAGGACACCTCGGCCAGGTACTTGCAGGAGGTTTCGGCGACGACGCCGATGGCGGGCAGGTCGCGAATGTCGCATCCGGCGGCGTCCATCAGCCAGCCGTTGACGGCGGTGTCGAACCAGGCGTAGTAGACGACGTTGTTGACGTGTCCGTACACATCGTTATCGGCCCAACGGGTTTGGTGCAGGCGGTGCACCGGGAAGTCTGCTTTGGTGGGCAGCTCTGGCTTGGTCATGGGCGGACTACCTGACGCACCGCGTGTCCGTCGGCCAGTGCGTCCAGCGCAATGTTGATGTCGTCGAGGGGTAGCTCTCCAGACTTCAGTTTTTCCACCGGCAACCGTCCGACGCGCCACAATGCGAGCATCGCCGGGATGTCCTGTTGCGGCTGGGCCGATCCCATGTACGAGCCCAGGATGCTGCGGCCCTCGGCGACGATACTCAACGCGGGCAGGCTGATTCGCGCATCCGGATGTGGCAGACCCACCGATACGGTGCCTCCGCCTCGGCCGGTGAGCGCGTAGGCCTGTTCCAGCACTGCTGCCGATCCGACCACCTCGAACACCCAGTCGTGACCGCCGGGCGCGTTGTCCGGTGCGCACGCGCTGGTGGCCCCGAGTTCAAGGGCCAGCTCGCGTTTGGCGGGCACAGGGTCGATGGCCAGCACCTCGCCGGCGCCGGCGGCCGCCGCGGACATCACCACGGCCTGCCCCACACCGCCCAGTCCGAGGACCGCGACCGAGTCGCCGGGGCGCACGGAAGCGGTGTGGGTGACCGCTCCGAAGCCGGTCAGCATGGCGCACCCGAACAGTGCTGCCGTGTCCAGCGGTACGTCTTTGCCGACGACGACCACCGAATTACGGTCCACCACGGCATGATCGGCGAAACCCGAGACGCCCAGGTGATGACGGACCTCGGAGCCGTCGAGGTCGTGCAGTCTGGTGCCGCCGCGGATGAGGTCACCGCGGCCGTTAGCGGCTGCGGCGTCCGGACACAACGCGGGGCGGCCCGACGAGCAGTACCTGCAGGCGCCGCAGCTCGGCACGTAGACCAGCACCACATGGTCGCCGGGGGAGACGTCGCGAACACCGGGGCCGACCTCGGCGATGACGCCGGCAGCCTCGTGCCCGAGCGCCATGGGCACCGGACGTATCCGGTTGCCGTCGACGACCGACAGATCAGAGTGACACAGCCCCGCGGCTTCGATGCGGACCAGCACCTCACCGGGGCCCGGTGGGTCGAGTTCCAGTTCAACGATTTTCAGTGGGTGTGTGTCGCGGTATGGCCTTTCGATCGGTGCCGCGTGCAGCACCGCAGCACGAATTCGCATGGACGAGCTGCTCGCGCGAAGACTCTCAGGCACAGACCCCTCCGTAAATCGCATTGAGCCAGACGTGGAGCAGCGTATCGACAATGTCGTGGTCCGCGACGGCGGGTTGCTGACCGGTGAAGGTTGCCCGCATCACCGACTGGTTGATGAGGTTGAGTGCGATGGCGATATCGCGCGCGGGGATGGTCGCGGGTGCCGCCCTGCGTACGCGTTCGGCCTCGATGCCCACCGTCGTATTGGCTACCCAGTTTTCCGTCACCTCGGACCAGCGTTGATCCAGTTCGGGGCTTGTTCCTTGCATGCTGGACAACGCGACCGTGAGGGCCCGGTGGGAGCCGAACGCGTCGAAGTAGGCCTTGATCACGGCGCGCCAGTATTGCGCGGGGCTCGTCATGGCGGCCGGGTCGATGCTCGCGACATTGGCGTCGGCTTCCTCGATGATTCGCTCGGCCAGCGTGAGGAGGACGGCTTCCTTGGAGGGGAAGTAGAAGTAGAACGTCGGCCGGGAGATTCCCGCGCCGCGTGCCAGATCATCGACGGAGATGTCGGCAAGGGGGCGCTGGCCGAGTAGCTCCTCGGCGGTCGCCAGGATCGCCTGGATCCGTTCATCGCCGGACGGGCGCGTCGTTTTGCGGCCTCTTGTAGCCGGTTTAGTCACGTCTACCTGCACATTCTATAAAGTTCTCGACACACTGTTGACTTTCTCGACACTGCGTCGATAGCCTAGCTGGCATGACCGAACATGTCGACATTGTCATCGTGGGCGCCGGAATCTCGGGTATTGGCATGGCATGCCACATCACCCGCGACGTGCCGGGCAAGAAGTTCGTGGTGCTGGAGGCGCGCGAGCGCATCGGTGGCACCTGGGACCTTTTCCGCTACCCGGGTATCCGCTCCGACTCCGACATGTTCACCTTGGGCTTCAACTTCCGTCCCTGGACGAGCACCAAGGGCATCGCCGACGGTAATTCCATTCGCGAGTACGTCACCGACACCGCGCGCGAGTTCGGCGTGGACCAGAAGATCCGTTTCGGTCACAAGGTCGTCGGCGCCGAGTGGTCCTCCGAGCAGGGACTCTGGACGGTGCGCGCCGAGCATGACGGTGAGATCGTCGAGTTCACCACCGAGTTCTTCCTGGCGTGCACCGGCTACTACAACTACGACAAGGGCTTCACGCCGGAGTTCGAGGGTGTCGAAGACTTCACCGGCCAGGTGATCCATCCGCAGCATTGGCCGGAGGATCTGGACTATGCGGGCAAGAAGGTCGTTGTCATCGGTAGTGGGGCGACAGCCATGACGCTGGTCCCCGCGATGGCGGGAACCGCTGGGCACGTCACCATGCTGCAGCGTTCGCCCACCTACGTGGTGTCGCTGCCGTCCACCGACGCGCTTGCGGTGGCGCTGCAGGGCAAGTTGCCCGCATCGATCGCCTACCCGATCGTGAAGTGGAAGAACCAGATGGTCAGCTTTATCAGCTACCAGACGAGCCGTCGCGACCCGCAGCGCATGAAGGGGATCCTGCGTGCGCTCCTGAAGCGCCAGCTTCCCGACTTCGACCTGGACAAGCACTTCACCCCGAAGTACAACCCGTGGGATCAGCGCTTGTGCGTGGTGCCGGACTCGGACCTGTTCCGCGCCCTGCGCAAGGGCACTGCCTCCATAGTCACTGACCGTATTGTGCGGTTCACGCCCAAGGGCATCATGTTGGAGTCCGGTGAAGAGCTTGAGGCCGATATCATCGTCACTGCAACGGGTCTGAATGTTCAGCTGGCCGGTGGGCTCAGGCCCGTCGTGGACGGTGTGCAGGTGAACCCCGCGGATTCGGTGAGCTACAAGGGCTTGATGCTGACAGGCCTGCCGAACTTCATCTTCACCTTCGGGTACACCAACGCATCGTGGACTCTCCGTGCCGATTTGGTGTCGCAGTACACCTGCCGTCTGCTCAACTACATGGCTAAGACGGGACAGACCGTGGTGTGGCCGGTCGAGCCCCCGACCAGCGAGCGGCTGCCGTTCTTGGAGGACTTGGTCTCCGGGTATGTCGCCCGCGCGGAGAGCGCGGTGCCGCACCAGGTGCCGCTGGCGCCGTGGCGGTCGTACCAGAACTACTTCCGCGAGCTGCCCGTGCTCAAGTACGGAAAGGTCGCCGACAAGGGCGTCCGATTCAGTCGCGGAGCCGCGGGGTCGGCGACATCCGGCCGGGCGAAGGCCTCCCACGAGGCACCTGCTGCAATAGGCAGGTAAATACCTGCGTAATGGCCGGGTGCAGTCAGCACCCGGCCATTCTCATGGGGGACGTGGTCTTCAAGGCTCTCGCCGACCTGACTCGGCGGGAGCTGTTGGACCGGCTGCATGAACGCAACCGCCAGACCCTGAGTCAGCTCTGCGAAGGCGTTGGAGTGGCGCGTCAGTCGGTGACTCGGCATCTGGGCGTGCTCGAATCCGCCAACCTGATCAGCGCGGTGAAATACGGCCGGGAGAAGCTGCACTATCTCAATCCGGTTCCGCTGTATGAGATTGAGGAACGGTGGATGGACAAGTTCGAGCGCCCGCGGTTGCGAGCGCTGAGCGCGATCAAGCAGCGAGCTGAGGAGTCAAGCATGTCTCAACCGACCTTTGTGTACACCACCTACATCAACAGCACGCCCGAGAAGGTGTGGCAGGCCATCACCGACCCCGAGCTCAGCGCCCAGTACTGGGGACATGCGAATGTGTCTGACTGGCAACAGGGTTCGCGTTGGGGGCACCAGCGCAACGATTCGGGAATCGCAGAGGTGGTCGGTAGCGTCGAGGAAAGCGACCCCCGCGTAAGTTGGTGATTACCTGGTCGGAGCCGGGTGCGGACTCGGAATCGACTGTCACCTTCCTTATCCAGCCGTACCAGGGGATCGTCCGGTTAACCGTGCAGCATGCAGATCTGACGGACCCCAAGGAGTGCGCACAGGTCGGCGGTGGATGGGCGGCCGTGTTGTCAAACCTTAAGTCCTTCTTGGAGACCGGAGCCCCGCTGCCGACCGAACCCTGGGCGCAGCCCGAGTAAATTCTACCCACTGCGATCGTCCGGTGGCGTGTGCCGATCAGGCGCGGTCGTGGAGAGTTATCTGGTAGCCGTCGGGATCGGCGAAGGTGAAGGTCCGGCCGAACGGGCCGTCAATCGGCGCGGTGACGATGGTGTGACCGTCGGCCGCGAGAGCGTCGTGAATGTCCTGGACGTCGGTGGCGTGCAGCCAGATCGCGGCGCCGATGCCGGGCTGAGTAATGGACGCGAGATTGGTGCCCGGGACGAGGTCGCGGAGCGCGAACGCGATTGGCTTCGTCTCGAAGACCACGGCGTGTGGAGGTCCGGCTTGTGAGCGGACGAGGCCGAGGTACTGCTCGTAGAACGCCTGCGAAGCGTCGAGGTCGCTTGCTTGAAGTGAGATGAAGTCGGGGCCGGTAACGGGCATGATGATGCTCCTTTAGTACGTGTCAGTTTTCTGACAAGCATCAATCTATGTCAGAATTCTGACATGAGTCAAGACGGTGTCGGCGTCGACCTGGAAACGTCACTGGGTTACCTGCTGAAAGAGGCATCAAGCGTCCTGCGCGTGGCCATGGAGGAGGTGCTGCGGCCGCTCGGGATGAGCGTGACGCATTACTCCTGTCTCGAGCTGCTGGCTCAGCGCCCGGGTTTGTCGAACTCCGAACTCGCGCGGGGCGCGTTCGTGACACGGCAGTCGATGAACGTACTGCTCCAGGCCCTGGAACGAGAGGGTCACGTGACCAGGCCTGCGGAGGCCCCTGTCGGGAAGGTTCTTCCCACGCGGCTCACGCCTCGCGGCCGACGGAGCCTGGAGAAGGCGACCGTCGCTGTCCGGTCCGTCGAGGTCAGAATGCTGGCCGGTCTCACCGACACCGAGCAGTCTAGCGCGTTCCGGATCCTGCAGAGCATGATTCATTCCCTGCGGGACGGTAACGGCGGCGCCCAGCTCTTGGCGCAGCCCGGTTGAGCGTTATCCGCCCGCCGGGATGGGTCCGGTAGCGTCATCGGCGCCAACGGGTTTCGGCCCAAATGGTTGCGGTAATGGGCGGCATCGCACATTGAGAGGCCACCAGAACCAGCGGCCCAGCATGGTGGCTATCGCGGGCGTCAAGAACGACCGCACCACCAGGGTGTCGAAGAGCAGCCCGAGGCCGATGGTGGTACCGATCTGGCCGAGAACCCGCAGATCGCTGAAGATGAAGGACGACATCGTCACCGCGAAGACCAGGCCAGCGGCGGTGACGACCCCTCCGGTGCCGGCAATCGCACGGATGATGCCCGTCTTCAAGCCTGCTCCGGTTTCTTCCTTGAATCGGGAGATCAACAGCAGGTTGTAGTCTGCCCCGACCGCCAGCAAGATGATGACCGCCAGCGGGAAGATGACCCAGTACAGCGGAATCCCGAAGATGTACTGCCACACCACTACTGACATCCCGAAGGAGGCCGCCAGCGATAACGCCACCGTTCCCACGATGACCATGGCCGCCACGAGACTGCGCGTCAGGAACATCATGATCAGCAGGATGAGGCCAAGCGAGGCCAGCGCGGCCATCATCAGATCGTATTTCTGACCGTCGGCGATATCCTTGTACGCAGAGGCGGTTCCGGCCACATAGATCTTGGCGTCGGCCAGCGGAGTTGCCTTGACGGCATCGAACGCTGCTTCCTTGATCGCGTTGATGTGCTCTATGCCCTCGGAGGTCTGCGGATCTCCCTGATGGGTGATGATCATGCGCGCGGCCTTGCCATCCGGGGACATGAACAGCTTCATGCCGCGTTTGAACGCAGGGTTGTCGAATGCCTCCGGTGGCAGGTAGAAGGAGTCGTCGTTCTTCGCGTCGTCGAAGGCCTTGCCCAATTCTGTTGCGGTGCGGGTCGATTCCTCATTCTGTGTGTTGGTGCCGTTGTTAATGGCGTAATTGGACTGGGTCAGGTCGCGGTTCTTCTCCTGAATCGCGATCTGCGGCGGTATGAGATCGACGAGTTTGGGCTGTAGCGCGTCGAGCTTGGTGAGACTCCCGGTCACCGATTGCAGCGCGTCGACCAGTTCATCGATGCCGTCGAGGGCATCGAAGATGGATCGCAGTGCGGCGCAGAAGGGGATGTCAAAGCAGTGCGGTTCCCAGTAGAAGTAGTTGCGTATGGGCCGGAACTGGTCATCGAAGTTGGCGATCTTGTCCCGCAAGTCCTGGGCGACCGCGACGGTCTGCTGGAATCCCTGGGTTTGTTCGTGCGTGATCGCGGCGCTCTGTTTCTGAAGCGCCAGTTGGCTATTCAGCACCGCGATGGTTTGCGTCATCTGGTCGGCCTGTTGAGACAGGTACAGGGCCTGGTTCTCCTGTTGAGACAGGTTCATCAGCTGGCTGGCGCTTGATGCACTGATCTGAAAGGGAATGGAGGAGTGGGTGATGGGAGTACCGAGGGGCCGGGTGATGGATTGGACCAGGGCCACGCCGCGGGCATGGAGAACGGACTTGGCGACCCGTTCCAGCAGGACCATGCCTGCGGAGTTGCGCATATCGAAATCGGTTTCGATCATGAGAAGCTCGGGGTTGAGCCGTGCGACGGAGAAGTGTCGTTCGGCGGCGGCGTACCCCACGTTGGAGGGGGTTGACGCGGGCATATAGATCCGGCCGTCGTAGGTGGTCTTGTATCCGGGCAATGCGAGCAGTCCAATGAGTGTCACCACGCACGAGACGACAAGAATGGGTCCGGGCCAGCGCACGATGGCCGTGCCGATCCGGCGCCAACCGCGCGTGCGCATTGCGCGTTTGGGTTCCATCAGTCCGAAGCGGGTGGCGATCACCAGTACGGCCGGCGCCATGGTGAGCGCCGCGACCAGGGTCACCAGCACGCCGAGCGCCGCAGGCACACCGAGGGTCTGGAAGTAGGGCAGTCGCGTAAACGATAGGCAGAGCAACGCGCCCGCAACAGTCAGACCCGATCCGATGATGACGTGCGCGGTGGACTTGAACATCGTCTGGTAAGAGGTCAGGCGATCCTCACCGGCGGAGCGTGCTTCCTGATAGCGGCCGACGAAAAATATCGCGTAGTCGGTACCGGCGGCGATGGCGAGCATAGTCAGAAGGTTCGTGGCGTAGGTCGACAAGTCGATGACGCCCGTATGGCCCAGTGCCGCAACAATTCCGCGCGCTGCCGATAGTTCCACCAGCACCGTCACCAGCACCAGTGCCGTGGTGGTGAGCGAGCGGTAGACGATTAACAGCATGATGGCGATGACCGCGAAGGTGATGATAGTGACCTGGGCAGAGCCCGCGTTGCCTACCTCGAACTGATCGGTGATCGTCGGGGCCTCGCCGGTTATGTAGGCCTTGACCCCGTCCGGGGCGGGCGTGTCCGCGACGATGCGGCGTACGGCGTCGACGGATTGATTGGAGAGCGCCTCACCCTGATTGCCGGCGACGTAGACCTGCACGTATGCGGCCTTACCGTCCTTGCTCTGCGAACCGCCCGCGGTGATTGGATCGCCCCAATAGTCGGCGACGTGTTGCACGTGTTCACGGTCGTCCTTCAGTCGCTGCACCAGCGTGTCGTAGAACTGATGCGCTTGCGCACCAAGGGGTTTGTCACTCTCGAGCACGACCATGGCCGAGCTGTCTGAGTCGAACTCGTTGAAGACCTTGCCGATATGCCGCATCGCCATGGTGGACGGTGCGTCGGCGGCATTCAATGGGGCAGAACGTTCTTCGCCGACCACTTCCAGCTGCGGCACGGAGGCATTGGTCACTGCCGCGATCGCCACCCAGAACAAAACAATGGGCACCGCCAGCCGGCGGATGATCCTCGCTGCCCGCGACTCCTGTGCGTGGCCGGCACTCATGCGGACTTGTCCAGACAGGTGGTGTAGCCGTTCACGATGGTGACGGTCCTTTCGTCCTTGACGACGCCGTCCACAGTGATGCGGCAGCCGGTTGCGTCACCAGTGCCCTGTGCGCGCAGGTCGGCGAACAGGGTGGGGTCGTTGGTGACAAGCTCGTGCGACCACGGCAGCGGCGCATTGTCGACGCGGTGCGGCTGCGCCATTTCATCAAGAAAGTTGATGGTCGCGGTGCTCCCGGCCGTGCCGAAGACCTCGAGCAAGACGCGCTTGGGGTTGTAGTTGGTGTTCTCCATGGCCTCGGTGCCGGGGCGGGTTAGCTCGATGTTCGAGCCGAAGACGCCGTGTAGCCGGGTAACGCCGAAGGCCACCACCGCCACTACTGCGGCCGCGACCAGTACCGTCCACCATCGTTTGAGCAGATTCCAGAACCAGCCTTGCACCAGCGCCCACGCCCTCTCGATAGTCGCTGACCGATCTATGCGGAACGGTACGGTACCGTACTCCCATGGTGAGTGGTGTGTCAACGGGGTTGACTAAGGCGGCCAAGAAGCGACAGGACTCCCAGTGGACCCCACGGGAGGTGGAGCTGCTCGCGGTCACCCTGCGATTGCTGCAGCAGCACGGATACGACCGACTGTCGGTCGACGAAGTCGCCGCGGAGGCCAAGGCGAGCAAGGCCACGATCTATCGGCGTTGGCCGTCGAAGGCGGAGCTGGTGCTGGCGGCCTTCATCGAGGGAATGCGTGCGCAGCTGGTTCGGCCGAATACCGGCTCGCTACGCGAGGACCTGTTGCAGATCGGGATGAACGCACTCGCGGACGTGCGGCGCAATACGCCCGTCATGCGTGGTCTGCTGATCGAGATCGAGCGAAACCCCGAATTGACCAAGGCATTTCGGACGAAGTTTGTCGATCAGCGCAAGTTGCTGCTCGACGACGTACTTGCCGCGGCCGTCGAACGCGGTGAGATCGATGCGGCCGCCATCAACGAGGAGCTCTGGGATCTGCTACCGGGGTACTTGGTGTTCCGTTCATTGATGCCAGTGAGATCGCCAACGGCCAGCACGGTCCGCACGCTGGTGAACGATGTCATTGTGCCGAGTTTGACCCGAAAGCTCTGACGCGCCGATTTCTAGCTCTGGTGGGGTTTACGCTCTGGTACCTGCGGCGCGGCGTTGATCGCGGTGTTCGACCATCTGTGCGCCGCCTTCAGAATCCCATCGGTTCTGCGCCGCGAATGTATCGATCCACGTGCCGAGTTCCGTTGGGTTGGCCGGTAGCAGTTGGGCGACGGTCGCCGTGTTGCCGGGAGCGGCCGCTGTCATCATGGTGGTGTGGGCGGGTACGGCCTCCGTGTCCGGTGGGACGATCAACAAGGTGAGATGCGCCCCGTCCGCTCCCTCGACACTGATGGTGTTACTCGGCTGGCTAAGTGACCAATTCAGATGGGTTAGGCGATTGAGAAACAGTATCCGCCGCGAGTCTATCGACCACTCCGAGACCCGATACGTGATCCGGTCGATCGAACCCAAACGGACACTGAGAATCCTGAGCAGCTGTGGCAGCTCGCCCATCAGATCCCTGGAGTAAGGCCACCATGCGCCATCGACGTGCCCGGTTGGTGGTGCCTTTGGCTTCAATCGCAGACGAACGGCCGGTCCGCTTCGGGGTTTAGAAAACACATGATGCGTCATCAGACGCTCCTACCCTGGGCCCCGTAACCGGGACCATTTTTCCGACGACACAGCACCCTATCGGTGAGCGAGTATCTGAACACCGTCGTATGCGCCAGTTTACTCCTATTGATGGAACGAATGAAGAAGGATCAGGTTGCCGGTTCTCCCATGCCAGTACGCCAAATCCATTGTATTTCTGCAATTCTGGGCCAGTTCTGGATGATGTAGATGCCACTTCACAACCCGCACTAAGGCCGTACGACAAGAACCGAGCAGCATTGTTCACGTGATGATCGGCAGAGCCGGACCGCCTGCCTGGCCTCCGATGTACCGATCACCGCGAGCGCAATTGGTTCGTGGCAGCGGGCGATAAAGCGGGCGATTCGGGCGCGGGTTGTCACCGGGTAGATGTGAACGTCGCCGTATTGCTCATGCAGGCTGGCGACGCGGCGCTCGAGTTCATGATTCGTCCCCTCGCCGAGTTTAAGCGGCCAAGTGCTTATGGCAAGTACCGGTAGCTGACGTAGCCGCGCCTCGCGTATGGCGTGGTCAACGACATTCCGGTTGTCCTTAGAACCATTGAGGCACACAGCGATCCAGTTCTGTCGGCTAGCGTTCCAGCTGCTACCGGCCGCTGCGTTTTCCAGCACGGATAGCTCTGTCGGCTGGTCCGGCATCGGTGCGCGAGCGATCAGAACGGGACAATGGGCGCGCTCGGCGAGCCTGGTGGCCGTCGAGCCGAGGGCCGCGTGCGCGAATCGGCCGGCGCCGATACAGATGAGACTGGCACTTCTTGACTCGAAGACAAGCGCGTCAGAGGGCAGTCCGCGGATAAGAATGGTGTCCACTTTGACCGGCTTGCCGATCGCCTCGATCGCAGCTGCGGCTGCGCGTAAAGATGATTCGGCGAACCGTTCATCATGCCGACCTTCGGCTGCGGGTGATTTCGTGGTCACGAGCGGTCGCGTCACGTGGACAAGGCTTAGCGGCACATCACGACTAATCGCCTCGTCAATCGCTGATTCGGCGGCGAAAAGAGCGGCCTTCGACCCGTCGATTCCGACCACCACTGGCCCGCTCTGGTCAGTATTGAACATCAGAGCCTCCAGTTTTCGGGCTCCGCGGAGTCTGCTCGTCGTCCGGCGTTGGCCGCAACGCCGTTGATTTCGTCCGCAACCTGATGGGGCGGAGGCGACGACCTGGCGGCGGCCGCGCCCTCGTGTGAGAGGAACGCACCGAGCTCGGCAATGGTTGACATCAAGGGAGCGGGGAACACAACCGTGGTGTTTTTGTCGACGCCGAGCTCGACTAGGGTTTGCAGGTTGCGTAGCTGTAGTGCCAGCGGATGGGCCATCATGGTGTCCGAGGCCGCACCGAGCGCGGCTGCTGCTAAGGACTCGCCTTCCGCAGCAATGATTTTCGCGCGCTTCTCCCGCTCCGCCTCGGCCTGGCGCGCCATCGCCCGTTTCATACTATCGGGCAGCTGAATGTCCTTGAGCTCCACCAAGGTGACCTGGACACCCCACTCGATGGTCGTGACGTCAAGAATCCCGCGAATATCAAGGTTGATCTTCTCGGTCTCGGCCAAGATCTCGTCCAGCGTGTGCTGGCCAACCACCTTGCGCAGCGTTGTCTGTGCGATCTGATTGATCGCCGCATGCACATTCTCAATTCCCACAACAGATTTCACCGCATCAATAATCTTGAAGTAGGCCACGGCAGACACATCGACGCTGACATTGTCGCGGGTGATGATGCCCTGAGACTGAATCGGCATCGTCACGATCCGCAATGAAATACGATGCAACACATCGACAAATGGGAAAATGAACCGCAGGCCAGGTGCTCGTTGGCCGATCACTCGGCCCAGCCGAAACAGCACGCCGTTCTCATATTGTTTGACAATACGAACGGACATTGCCAGTGCCAGCAGGCCCAGCAGTATCAGGATGGCTGCCACGATGATCGGAGTCTTCATGGCCGTGCCCCTGGTGCATCAGGTCGGAGACTGGGTGGCGAACGCTGCGATAGGCGCGGGGGCAAATCAGTCGAGCTGGGCATGGCGATCCCGACGGGCAGACGATCACCGGGTATGTCAGGACTCGGAGCTCTCGCTCCTCGAGTTCTACGGCGGGCAGCAGAACCTTTCTCAGACCAGCTGTAATTCTCAGCTGCCTTTGACGCTACACCCCGGTGATTCAACGCGCTACGCCGTTTCTCCGAGCACCCAGATGCATTCGGAAGTATCCACTTTCAAAGTCGGCACCCGGTGTTGCTAGTCGTTCGCGGCCCTGACGGGTAGTCTCGGAATGACGAGCTTTCCGGGCGCGGCTAGAGACGATGCTCTGGGCAGAGCTAGAGCCGAACTATTGAGCATGGGCAAGAGCAGTGGCTGATTTTCGCGAAGGGGCGCCCGATCCGGTGATTGGGCCGACGAGTCCGGATTACATCAGCGCCGACGTTGTTGATCTGCAGAACGCTCTCGGTGATCTGGCTGGCCTGGTGGCGGGCAGTCAAGGGTTGCCTGAATTACTTGCGGAGGTAGCAACTTTCGCAGTGCATGCCATTCCGGGTGCTGATGGTGCCGGGGTGACGCTGTTGCGGGTGGACCATCCGGACAATATGGTCGAAGCGCTGGCAGCAAGTGCGCCGTTTGTCTCTGAGATTGACCACATTCAGTACACCATGCTTCAGGAAGGCCCCTGCATCACGGCGGCACTGGAGCGCCGCACGGTGCGTTCCGGCTCATTGGGAGGGGAGAGAATGTGGCCACGGTTCGGTCCTCGCGTAGGCAGGCTAGGGGTGCACAGCGCTCTTTCGCTACCGCTGCTATTGCCGGGGCACGTGGTCGGCGCGATCAATGTGTACTCCCATGGCAAGGACGTCTTCGATGAGCGGGCGGCGGAACTGGGCGAGCTGTTCGCCAAACCGGCCGCGGTGGCGGTACGTAACGCTCAATTGCTCGCTCAAGCAAGGGCTTTAGTCGCACAGTTGCATACAGCTTTGTCCACGCGACCGGTAATTGATCAAGCGATCGGCCTGCTTAGAGGGCGCAGCGGACGCAGTGCCGAGGACGCGTTTACGCAATTGCGGGCGATCAGCCAAGCCGAGCACCGCAAGTTGGCGGACGTGGCGCAACGCATCGTCGATGAGGCGGTTCGCCGGGCGCGCGCCCGGCACTCGGCGCGCTGAGTTCACTGCCTGTGGCCGGTAGCGGAGGCGCATTGTGTGTACCCGCGTAGGGTTGAAAGTGGAGTACAGCGACGGATACGGGCCCTGACCCGCACACCCAGGTTCTCCGCGGCGCACAGCAATCGCGATGCGCTGTATTGCCCGACTCGACAGCGCTCGGGAGCGCTTAGGGAGTATCCGCCTCGTGAAGATCACTGCGGCGATGGCCGCTGATCTGGCGATCCTCACCCAGGCGTTGGATGCGCCTGGGGCCAACGTTGCCGATAGTTTGCGCCAGTTGGCCGCAGATGCTGCTGCGGCGATACCGGCCTATCTGGGCTTGAGTGTGATTGTCTCCGAAAGTGATCTGCCGATCACCTTCACTCTCATGGCCGATGGGCCAGCGACCGTAGACATCCGTGCCTCGCTGCGCATAATGCTGTCGGGCGGCCGGAACCGTCTTCCAGTTGCCCTCGTTCTGCATTCTGGAGTGCCGGGAGCGTTCGTCAAACTCGCTGCAGACCTGGCCTTGCTCGTCACGCAACCACTGACTGACCTCGTCTTTGACCAGGATCTCACCGTGGTAGACAGTGCGAGCGCCAACCAGCTGCAAGCAGCTACCGACATCAACCAGGCCATCGGAGTTCTAATCGGCCGCGGCTACACGCCCCAACTGGCCTGGCAGCATCTTGACGCCCAGGCTGTCCGCATCAGCACCAGCCGGCACGCCATCGCGCAACTCATCCTCAGCGAGAGAGATGGCTGACGCATCACTTACGTGCGGATTACTCGAAACATGAGGCGTCACTGACGGTAATGACACAAACGCCTGGGCCCGTCCGTGCGAGGAGTAGCGTTGACAGTGTCAGGCGGAGCATCCTCGCGGTGCTCGAAACAAGCCTGACTGAATAGGACAGAGATCATGGATTCTCAGACGACCTTCACCTCTCCTTATGACAAACGCGTTGAATTGGTTAAGCAAGCGCTGATGTCTGCGTCATCGCTCGACAGCAGTACCGCCGGCGAGCTTGCGGTTGAGGTTCTACGTGCCTTGAACTCAATTCCCGAAAAGGTGCGCTAGCGAAGGTATCTCGGTGATCTTCCGGTGTGCGGGCGATGCTTCCACTGATGCACCGCCCTGATCGCGGATTTCAACCCCTGACTGCGGGCGGTACTTGCCTGACCGTCCGCTAAATCCGGCCGGAGTTCGGCGAACATCCGCTCGCTTCGGGTCTCTGGCGCGTCATCGGGGGTGTCACGCAGGTACTTGTCGGGCAGTGAGAGCTTGGCGATGGTGCGCCACGTCTTGGCGTATTGCATCAGGAATGATCCTGTGGTGTAAGGCAAGTCGTACTTGTCGCATATCTCACTGACCCGGATGGCGATCTCGTGGAGCCGGTTGCTCGGCAGATCGGGATACAGATGGTGTTCGATTTGGTGGCAGAGGTTGCCGCTCATAAACCGCAGTGCTGGTCCCGCATCGAAGTTCGCGGCGCCGAGCAACTGGCGCAGGTACCACTGTCCTCTATGCTCACCGGCCATGTCGGTCTTGGTGAATTTCTCTGCGCCATCGGGAAAGTGGCCGCAGAAGATCACGGCGTTGGCCCAGATGTTGCGGATCACGTTGGCGATAGCGTTGGCCGAGAAGGTCGAATTGTAGGTCGCGGCGGGCGACAGTGCGGTCAGCGCCGGGAAAGCGACGTAATCCTTGAACACCTGTCGGCCGGCCTTGATCAGGAACTCGCGGATCTGCACAAGAGCGATCTTGCGGTTCGACTGGCCTGTGAAGAACTTTTCAAGTTCCAAGGATTGCAGGCCGATTCCCCACTCGAACCCTATCGCCAGGACAGCGTTGACAAACAGGTTGCCGAGGTGCACCGGTGACCAGCGCTGGTCGCGGGTAACCCGCAGCACTCCGTAGCCCACGTCGTCGTCAACGCCGAGGATGTTGGTGTACTTGTGGTGCATGACGTTATGAGTCAGTCGCCAGTGCTTGGACACCGCGCTCATGTCCCACTCCCATGTCGAGGAGTGAATCTCGGGATCGTTCATCCAATCCCATTGGCCGTGCATGACGTTGTGGCCGATCTCCATGTTCTCGATGATTTTGGCGGCGCCGAGCGTCGCAGTGCCAGCCCACCACGCCGAACGATGTGAGCTGGCCGTCAGCAAGACTCGGCCGGCCACCTCGAGTCCGCGCTGCGCGGCAATGGTGCGACGGACGTAGCGCGCGTCCCGATGACCACGGGACTCCTCAACGTCTAGGCGGATCGCGTCCAGTTCAACAGCCAGGCTTTCAATATCGGCGTGTGTCAGGTGGGCGAACGCCGGAACGTCGGTAATCGCCATAGTTTCCTTGCTTTCTGCCGAACCACCGCACCCACGTGCACCTCCCGGCCCACGTCATCGACCGAAGTGCCGGTACGTCGTCGGTGTGGTTTGGCGGACTGTTACAGGTTCTGCGCTTCTTTGGGGACGGCGCCCGGAGTTTCACCCTCCTGCTGTGTTCCCGCGTCTAGCGTTTCTGCTCGGTCTTGCTGCTGGTTGAAGTGATCGCGGGAGGTAGTGCCTTGGCCACGGATGGTCCCGGTCTTGTTGTGATGCTGCTGCTTTCGCATCCTTTGGGCCTGCCATGCCAACACGATGGAGAGCACGAACAGCCCAACCGAGACGACGGCGATAGCAAGGGAGATAGTGCTCATGTGTGTTTCCTTGGATAGGTCGTCCATGGTCAGTTGCGTTCGCGCACGCCTCGGGTCAGTAGTAGTGGCGCCGGCCGCCAAGTGCGTGTCCCGTCCGCCCCGCGACCATCAAGACCACGCCGACGACCAGGAGGATGACCCCTAGGACTAGAAGTATGTGGGCGAAGGCGAAGGTAGGGACGAGGCTGGGGAGAAGGAGCCCCAGGGCGATAAGGACGATGCCTAGAACGATCATGATGTTTGCCTAGTTTCTTTGCGGATGTTCGGAGAGATGAGACGGGATCAGACCTGGTCGTCAGCGTGGTCGGTCGGGCCGCAGCTCAATGTTTGAACGCGTCTTTGACGTTTTCTCCTGCTTGTTTGACGTTGCCCTCGAACTGATCAACGCGCCCCTCGACCCGCAGGCGGCTGTTGCCGGTGGTGCGGCCGAGGTATTTCTTGACGGCGCCTGCTGCCGCTTGGGCTTTGTAGGTGATCTTCTTGCCGATGCTCATGTGGGGATTCCCTCGTTTGGGTGATCGCGAGCCGTGATGATGGCGGACATGGGTCGCTGGGTGCGATTCGTATTCGCAGGAGTCATCGTGTCCTTCAACCACTTTGGTGGACGAAGAGCGATCATGGCAGACCTCTGGCGCAGCTACGATCACGGAAATGTTGGGTTGCGGAGCGAATGCTCCCGGAACTCCGCGGCGGACGGCGAAATTCTTCCCAGACCAGCTGAAATACCCAGCTATCTGTGATGTTACGCCACCTTAGCCCTTCTGCACATAGGTGGATTCCGCCGACGAAATCGCGCCGACTAATGACATGACGACGCTTGATTGAGCTGCAATTCGTCGCGCACGTTTGGCGTCCGGCTGGTGTTTCAAGGCCGAATTGTCGGTTGCGCTAGTAAGTTGAAGCTGTGGACGCAACGATTTACCACAACCCCAGGTGCACGAAGTCCCGTCAGGCGCTGGCCCGGCTCGAGGAGGCGGGTGCCACCGTCACCGTCGTGAAGTACCTCGATGATGTGCCCACCAAGTCGCAGCTGAAGAAGCTGATTCTGGACGCGGGCCTTACCGTGCGTGAGGCAGTGCGTACCGGTGAGGCCGAGTACAAAGACCTCCGCCTGGCGGATGCGTCCGATGACGCCTTGCTTGAGGCCATGGTTGCGCACCCTCGCTTGATCCAGCGTCCCTTCGTGGTGACGTCGAAGGGAACCCGGATGGCACGCCCCACTGAGGCCGTCGACGAAATCCTCTGATTCTGCAGATGTCCTGATTTCGGGCAGATTTGGCACGTAGCTGTGGGCTCGGGCAAGTAGCTGTCGGCACGATAGGTCATATGAATCCAGAATCTGCCAGCAACAACCTTGGGGGTGCGTTGCGGGGACTGGCGATCGGACGGCGTCACTTCATTGGCCGCACCTAACCTCCTCGCCAAGGTGAGCCGTGAGGAGACACTCCCCGCGCCAGCGCTGCCGCACTGGTGGCTCTGACCGGCGGCTACATGAGCGTCGGCGCCACCCGGCTGGCCAGAGATCTGGCGCAGGTCTAACGGACCGCGCCCCGTCTGCCCACCAGCGCGGCGGCAGGCACTCCGGCGGCGACGCCCATTGCGGTGTCTAGGCCGCGATACAGCATGAGGGTGAACGGTTCTGTGGGGTCGGCCAATTCGGTCATCAGCATCACCAGCGGGGTGAAGAAGCCGATCGCCAGCGCGTAGTGACGTGCCATGAACAGCTCGGTGGGGAACAGCAGCGCTATCACCAGTGCGCCTACGGCGACAGGTGGAAGCCCCAGGGCTAGCAGCGCTCCGGTGAACATCAGGCCCGCTAGGGTTCCCACGATGCGGTGTGCGGACCGTGCCAGTGCTCCCGATACCTCTCGATTCGACGGCCGTCCGGGGTCGATGGCGGCCAGTGGCACGGCTGCGGCTGCCATCGCCCAATTGGCGTGATCGAAGCCCAGTACTAATCCCGCCCCTCCGGCCATCGAGACGGCTAGCGCATATCGCAGTGCATGGGTGCCGGTACCTGGGGGCAGGCGACGGTGCTGCACGCACGGAGTCGAGATCCCGCTGGGCGACCCGACGCAGCCGATCAGGACCGACAGCAATGCTGTCGCCACGCACAGTCCGATGGCACTGAGCGGAGCCACGAGGTCGGCCGGAACGGTGGCGGTGGCGCCGATCGCGAAAAGGAAGAAGAAGGGTCCCGTTGGCCGCAGACGTAGTGCGTCGGTCACCGCTGACCCTGCCGTCGCGAACGCCACCTCCACCGCTACCAGCATCCAGGTACTCGCACGCAGCGACGAAAGCGTCACTCCGAGAGTGACTCCCACGCAGAGGAGACCACCCGCCTGTATCCGCTGGCGTGCGCGGTACCAGCCAGATTCGGCGCGGCCATAGATCCCGGCGAAAGAGCCGAAGACGATGTACACCAGTAGCTCGGGCCGGCCCATGGCCAGCAGCAGCACGCCGGGCAGGGCCAGACCGGCCGCCACCCGGAGTGCGTGCCAGTGGTCTTGCCGGCCTGGCCGGGCGCCTATCCGGGGGCGCGTCCTCGCGGATGCGTCCACGGATGTTCTCCCAACCTCGGGTGGTGACAATGGGGACCAGTGTGTGAGCGCACCGGTGCGCCTGTCCAAGAGACATTGCCGCTGAGGCGATAGGCAGCACCGATCGCTAGTGGTAGAACGAGTTATGCAGTTCCGTCAGCTTGAGTATTTCGTGGCCTTGGCGCGGGAACGACACTTCGCTCGGGCGGCGTCGGCGTGCTACGTGTCCCAGCCGGCGCTTTCGGAGGCAATCCGCAAGCTCGAACACGAGCTGGGCGTTCCGTTGGTACTGCGCGGATCGAACTTTGAGGGCTTGACTCCGGAGGGGGAGCGCCTGGTCCTCTGGGCGCGAAGGATTCTCGCGGACCGTGACGCGCTGGAGCATGAGGTGACTGCACTGCGCAGCGGACTCACCGGTGAACTGCGTCTGGGTGTGGTGCCCGGCGCGGCCACCCGGGTCGCCCTGATGGCCGATGCGTTCTGCGCCGAACACCCGCTGGTGCGGGTACGGATCGAATCGAGCCTGCGCTCCGCGGAGATCCTGGACCGGATCCGCCGGTTCGAACTCGATGCCGGTGTGGTCTACGACGATGGGCTGCAGACCGAAGGGCTCGAGCTGACCCGGCTCTATGAGGAGCGGTACGTGCTGGTGGCGGGCGAGGGGTTGTTGCGTGACGCCCCCGACCCGATCGACTGGTCGCAGGCTCTAAGCCTGCCAATATGTTTGTTGCACAAGGGTATGCGTGACCGTGATCGGATCGATGAGGCTGCTGCCGAGCATGGACTGACGGTGTCGCCTCGCCTGGAGGCCGACTCCGTCGCGACACTGCTGGCCCTCGTCGGGACGGGCCGCTGGGCGGCGATCGTCGCGCGGACCTGGTTCGCCACCGTGCCGGCACCGGCAGGTTCGCGAGTCGTGGAGCTGCAGGCGCCAACACTTGGCTCGCCGGTGGCCCTGGTGCGCACCGCGGGTGAGCCCGCGTCGCTCTTGGCGCGTGCACTGGCGCAGACGGCGGCACCGCTCGACCAGCCCTGATCGGCTCTACCTATTGGGCGGTCGGAACTTGGTCTTGGACACCCCGTCACTGCGCACCGGACACTGAAGATGCGTCGAAATGAACGCATCGGATAGCTGGAAAGCCGTCTGCATCAATAGAACTGGCGGCCCTGCGACCGCCGTGGAGGAGTGGTCATGGCGAAGATCTTGTGTGTGCTCTACCCCGACCCGGTAACGGGCTATCCGCCCGTATACGCCCGGGATTCGATCCCGATCATCGGCGGTTATCCCGATGGGCAGAGCCTGCCTACCCCGTCGGCCATCGATTTCACCCCGGGTGAACTGCTCGGATGTGTATCCGGGGAGCTTGCCCTGCGCCGTTATCTGGAGGCGCAGGGGCACGAGCTGGTGGTTACCTCCGATAAGGATGGGCCCGACTCGGTGTTCGAGAAGGAGCTGCCCGACGCTGATGTGGTGATCTCCCAGCCCTTCTGGCCCGCGTATCTCAGTGCGGAGCGGATTGCCAAGGCGCCCAAGCTGAAGCTGGCATTGACGGCGGGCATCGGCTCGGACCACGTAGACCTGGATGCGGCGATCAAGGCGGGTATCACCGTCGCCGAGGTGACGTACTGCAACAGCATCAGTGTCGCCGAGCATGCCGTCATGCAGATCTTGGCACTGGTGCGTAATTACTTGCCTTCACACCAGCGGGTAGTCGACGGCGGCTGGAACATCGCCGACAGCGTTGAGCGGGCCTACGACCTCGAGGGGTTCGATGTCGGCATCATCGCGGCCGGGCGCATCGGGCAGGCGGTCATGCGTCGGCTCCAGCCATTTGGTGTGCGGCTACATTACTTTGACACTCGTCGGCTGCCCGCCGAGGTGGAGCAGGAACTGGGGCTCACGTACCACCCGGATGTGCAGTCTCTGGTCGGCTCCGTGGACGTCGTTGACATCCACGCCCCGCTGCACCCGCAGACCTATCACCTATTCGACACGAACCTGATCAACTCCATGCGTCGCGGCTCGTACATCGTGAACACCGCCCGTGCCGAGATCGTGGTGCGCGATGCGGTGGTCGACGCCCTGCGCAGTGGACAGCTTGCCGGTTACGCCGGCGACGTCTGGTACCCGCAGCCGCCGGCCCCCGATCACCCGTGGCGCACCATGCCGCACGAGGCGATGACGCCGCACGTCTCCGGCACCACGTTGTCGGCGCAGGCCAGGTATGCGGCCGGGACCCGGGAGATCCTCGAAGACTTCTTTGAGCGGCGGCCCATCCGTGACGAATACCTGATCGTCGAGGGCGGCCAGCTGGCCGGTACCGGCGCCAAGTCCTACACCGCGGATGGCTCGGCTAGCCCCGGCGCGGGCACCTAGCCCACACACGGGCCGCTGTCGGGGACGGATTTCCGGACAGCGGCCGGGTTGGCGGCGCACCTCAACAACAGTTGGCATGGATCCGGCCGGATCTGGCATCGATTGGCAGTGCCTGGGCCTCCTCGTCCTGGCACCATCGCCTTCATGAGCCACAACACAACACTGCGTAAAGCGGCGGCCGGGATTTACGCGGGAATCGGCATTTTTGCCCTGGTGAAACCCGCACTGGTGCCGCAGATGTTCGGCGGCAACGCACCGACCAGCGAGTCACGCACCGAGATTCGCGCCGTGTACGGAGGCATCCCGTTGGCCTTCGCGCTGGCCCTGGCACAGGCTGGTGACGACAGCCCCCGATCCACCGGTCTACGTGCCGCAGTTCGTTATGCCAGCTATGGCATGGGGCTGACGCGATTGGCGTCGGGCGGGTTTGAACGTCGGGTAAGGCCGTGGCCCACCGGATTTTTCGCAGCGTTGGAGGTGGCCGCGGGTGCGGCGCTCACGGAGCGATCGGACACCTGACGATATGAGCCTTAATGGAGCATTGCGAGGAATCGCGGTCGGACGTGTCGCTTCGGGAATCGTCGGTCTGGCGGCACCGCAATTGATGGCGCGGTTGAGTCGTGTGCCAGTCACCCCTGAATTGTCTTATGTGACAAGGATATTTGGTGCACGCGCGCTAGCGCTGGGCGTGGGCTATCTAACATGCCCTGAGTCGGAGCGGCCGCGCTGGCAGCGATTGGCGCTGATGGTCGACACCATCGACACCACTCACGGTGTCGCCCACGTGGTGCGTGGGGATCTGCCGCGACCGGCGGCGGTCTTCTGGGCGACATTCACCGGCGGCTTTATGGCCTTGGGTGCGTCCAAGCTTGCCAGTGATTTAGTGTCTTGACCGGGGGGATCGATGCAAATTTTTACGTTTGATGCACCCGCGTAAACGGGCAACTGACTCGCGAGTAAGCTCGCCGCCATGACCGCTCCTGCCAAGCGCCGCGCCGTCATCGTCGCGGGCGCGCGCACTCCGTTCGTCCGGGCCTTCGGCGACTTCACCCGCATCGACACCATCGCACTGGCCGACGAGGCTGTGCGTGGTCTGCTCGATAACACCAAGATCTCCTCCCATGAGATCGAGGCCATCGTGTGGGGCGGTGTCATCTTGCCGGCGGGTGCGCCAAACATCGCTCGTGAGATCGCGCTCGATCTCAAGCTTGGCCACGGAGTCGAGGGGCACACCGTCACCCGTGCATGCGCGTCCGGTCTGCAGGCCATCACCACCGCGGCCGCGGCGATCGAGCGTGGTGAGTATGACGTCATGATCGCCGGTGGTTCCGATTCCACCTCCAATGCCGGAGTCAACCTGCCGCAGAAGCTCATTCACGCCGCAGCCCCGCTCGCCCTGGGTAAGCCCAAGCCGAAGGACTATCTCGACGCCGCGCTGAGCCTGGCGCCGTTCACCGGACTGCTGCCGCGCCGGCCCAAGATCGAAGAGCGGACCACCGGTGAGGTGATGGGGGAGTCGGCCGACAAGATGGCCAAGATCCACGGCATCACCCGCGAGGCGCAGGACGAGTTCGCGGTGCGCTCGCACCATCGCGCGGCCGCCGCCATCAGGTCGGGACGCTTCGATCGTGAGGTGGTGCCCGTCAACGGCGTTACCCGCGACGGACTGGTCCGTGAGAACACGAGTGTGGAGAAGCTCGCGACACTGAAGCCGGTCTTCAACCGCGACGGCACGGTGACCGCCGGTAACGCCAGTCCGCTGACCGATGGTGCTGCCGCCGTGCTGCTGATGAGCGAGGAGAAGGCGCGTGCGCTTGGTCTGCGGCCGTTGGCCGCGTTCCGGTCCTGGAGCTACGTCAGCGTCGATCCCGCCGACGAGGTGCTCATCGGGCCGGCCATCTCCATGCCGCGGGCGCTGGAGAAGGCGGGACTGACCCTCGCCGACGTGGACTACATCGATATCCACGAAGCCTTTGCCGCGCAGACCCTTTCGGTGCTGGAAGCGCTCGGCTCCAAGAAGTGGGCGGCCGATCGGCTCGGACGCTCGGAGGCCGTCGGCACACCAGATATCGACAAGGTCAATGTGCACGGCGGCTCGGTGTCGATTGGTCACCCGTTCGGTGCCACCGGCGCCCGCATGGTCACCACCATGGCCAACGAGCTGGCGCTCAGCGGGAAAAGCACCGCGCTGCTGGGCATCTGTGCGGCCGGTGGTCACGGCGCCAGCGCCGTGCTCGAACGCGTGGAGTAATCCTTCAGAAACGGAAAATGCCCGCCTACAAGCATTGTCGCTCGTAGGCGGGCATTTTTGACTGCGTTCTAGCCCCCGTACCCGGGCTTCAGGATCGGTGCGATGGCGCCGATCGGGATATGCGCCTCCACGGTACCGCCGTCCATCGAGTACACCCGCTGGCCCGGGGAGTAATCGATCGGATAGTCATGGGCGACTGGGTAATCCGGCATGTAGATGATCAACTCGTCCGGTGTCAGCGCCCAGGCCTTGTAGGCGCCTGAATACACCTTGTCCGGAGTCCACCGGTCGGGCGTGAACGGATAGGTCTGTGGGGTATGCCCCGGCGCCGCCCGGTCCAGTGCCTCGATGATGAAGGGTTCGGCGATCGGCGGGATGGCGTTCAAATCGCCGCCCTTGAGAATGTCGGCGAGCATCAGGCGCTTGCCACCGTCGTAGTTGAAGGTCCGGTACGCGTTGTTCACCTGCGGACCATTGGCGTGATAGTCCTCGTGAAACACGATCGACGTGGTGCTGCCGTGGTTGAAGATCTGGAAGTTCTCCTCGCCATAGCTGTCCTGAATCATGTCAGCGCCCTTGGCTTTCCAGTTGTTGTACAGATTGCGCAGGTACTCACGGATGGCGGGGTTGCTGTCCACCAACTCGGGGATGGCGACCTTGATATCGCGATCTGCCTTACGCGGCGAGGTCACCACTGTGTGGCAGTAGAGCCCGTCGAAGTTGCCACCGAGTTCGCCGCAGAAGGACTGCGCCGATGCTGACGCCAACGGCGCGCTACTGATCGCCGCGCTGATTACCAGGGCAGCGGCTGCCCCTCCCGTAACCCCTCGGGCTACCCGCCCGGTGAAGAGCTTAGAAATCCGCATGATGACCTTTCCGGCGGTTTACAGGTACTCCAGCTTGCTCGCTAGCCAACGGCCATCGATCTTTTCCATGGTGATCTTCATCCGGCTACGGTCGATCCGCGGATCGGGCCGCTGGGTGTTGGTGATGCTCTGATCCACCATCATCAGCAACACAACCTTGTCCGGAGACTTGTATTGGATCGCCGAGTTGACGACCTTGCCGTGCGCGGCGGCCTTATTGTCGATCAGCAGCTGACGCAGCTGCACGCTGGCCTTGGTGAACTCGTTCTTGAGATCACCGGTGGATCCGTTGAGGATCTGCCGGAAGTTCTCGTCCACGCTGTTGGTGTCGATGCTGGTCAAGATCTCCGTAAAGGGGACAGCGATCGCCTGAGCCTGTTCTCCGGCCGCGTCGATCTGGTGTTGCTGCCAGACCTTCCAGCCCACGACACCCGAGAAGACGAGAGCGCCCACCAGGATTGCCGCGACGGCCCCGATCACGGCGTAGCGCACCCACGTCACTGCTGATGGCGAGCCCTCTTCGTCGTCAAGGCTGGGCGCATCCGAATCAGACACAGCGGTCGATTCGGCATCGTCGGTGTCGGTCGAGTTGGTCTCCGCGGCAGTGTCCGCGGCTTCCTTCTCGTCGACCTTGTCCGTGTCGGCGTCGCTTGTGGAGTCGACGTCTTCTTTGGTCATAGCGACCACGGTAGTAGCTCCTTGAATCTGATTCGCAGGTCAGGCGTCAACGCGGGGGTTCGATCGGCAGTGTCGGTCCACCATAGGTGGTCGGTACCTGGAACCGTCCCTTCGGTGTCGGATCGGCCTTCTTCCCCATGTCGGCGCCCATGGGCGGTCCGGCGGTGTCGTCCCCTGCTGGTCGCGGCGCGTTCTTGGCGCCACGGATCAGGACTGCCGGGTCCTCGTCCGCACAGTAGTTGGCGTACAGGAACGGCTCGGGGTAGTCGGCAGCCGAGCCCGGGAGTCTCGGCGTCGGATAGTCGCACACATAGCGGGGGTAGAGGTCGGCGGTCGCCCAGATGCCACCCTCATGCATGATGCTCATCAACGCGTCGAATACCGAACCCCGGTAGTTCGGGAACAGTGCATTGAGGGCCGGGACGCGCAGGTAGAGCAGCTTGGAGGCGGTGGCAAGGCTCGCCAGCAGCGTCACCATGGTGTCCGAGTTGTCCGCGAACAGATTGTCCACCGCGTGAAGTGTCTTGGGTGTCTGGTCGACAAGCGTGCGGTAGCCGTTCTGCATCTTCTCCACACCGCGCAGCGTGCGGCCCAGCTCATTGGCGGTGGCCTTGATGCCGGCGTTCTTGTCGGCGGCCAGGGTCAGCACCACGCGGCTGGTCTTGAGCAGGCTGGTGGTCTCCGGCAGCACCGAGTCCAGGGTGCTCAGCAGGAAGGTGCCGCCATCGATGATCTCGGTGAGCTTGCGCGGCCCCTCCTTGCTCAGGCTCAGTTCCTTCTTGATGAGCTCAAGCTTCTTGGGGTCCACCTGCGCCAGCAGACCATCCGCATCGGCCAACAGCTTGGCCAATGTGACAGGAACCTGAGCACCTTCGGAGATGACGCTGCCGTCTTTGAGGAACGGGCCCTGGTTCGAGGCGCCCTCGAAGTTGATGTACTGCTCACCGGCAGGTGAGAGGCCGGTGACCCGGACCTTCGCCGAGACGGGGATCTTGTATTTCGACTGGATCTCGGCGATCGCGTCGACTCCCTGTTGGGTGATAGCCAGCGACTGCACGGTGCCAACCTTCACGCCATGCAGCGCGACATCCTGGTTGGGCAGCAGGCCGCCCGATTCGGGAAGCTGCACCTTGACGCGGTAGGTGCCGGAGAACGGGCTGACGCGTAAGGCGCCCACCGTCAGATAACCGATCGAGACCAGCAGCACGGTGGCCAGCGCGATGCCGGAGAGCACCATTTTCTTGCGGTGTGCGGCACGAATCGAGCCGACGAGGCCATTGGCGAGAGTGTCGATCACCGGCCCATCGCCTCCGGTCCGGGGGTGGCTCCAGGTGCGGGAGCGGGGGCAGGAGCCGACGCGGGTTCTGCTTGCCCCGGGGCAGGCAGGTTGCCCGGTGGAACACGCTCGATCACACCGGGTTCGGTTGGGCTCGGCCGCATCGGGATGTCGTCGCCGTACACGCCCTTGCCCACGACACGTTCTTGTAGGCGCCACAGCGTGTACTTGAAGGAACCGACCAGCTGAGCCCAGTTGTAGCGCTTGGGGCCGTGCGTGCCGACGTCGCCCTTGAATCCCGCATCCGGCATCGACCCGAGAATCAGTCGGTCGATGCTTACCCTCACGGAGATTGTGTCGCTTGGTGTGACCTTTATAAGAGATGTGAATTGCCGGTTGAGCGCATTGATATCAACGGTTGGATCTTGCGCTACGTCGTTCCAGGCCTTGGCGACTGTGTTCGCGTCCTTGATGAGGCTGTGTCCGCTCGTATCGGTGCCCGCGATCGACGGGAACTTCTGCAATTGCTTGGTGGTGGCGCCAATCTGCAGAACCAGCTGGGATAGCTGCGCAGTGTTGGCGGCAAGCGCCTCGGTGGCCGGGTCGGCCTCTTTCACGATGTCCGTCAGTTCCTGGTTCTTGGTGTCGAGCTGGTCGGCCAGCCGGGAAGTCTGCGTGAGAGCCTCCGAGATCTGCGCCGATCGCGTATTCAACGTTCCCAGTAGCCGATTGGAGTCCTTGATCAGGTCACCGAACGCCTGGCCCTGGTCGCCGGTTGCCTTACCGAAGCCGTTGATGACGTTGGTCAGGTTGCGTACCGCTCCGCCGTTGGAGACGAGCGCGGCCGAGCTCAGCACGGATTCCACGGTCGCCGCGGCCGTCGTCGAATCTAGGCCGATGGTGTCGCCCTCCCTGAGGATGGGCGAATCCGACGTCGCGTCCGCCGGGGGACGAATCGAGACGAAGACATCGCCCAGCGGCGTGGCGGAACGCAGTTCGGCAGTGCTGTCCTTGGGAAGCCGTACCCCGTCCTGAATGCGCAGTGTGGTGATGGCGGTGTAGTTACTCACCCGCATGTCGTCGACCTGGCCGACATCGGCACCGGCCAACTTCACCTTCGCGTTATTCGGGAGGTTCAGGATGTTCGAGAACAATGCGGTGAGGTGGTAGCCGCCGGCACCGACTCCGGGCGCGGGCAAGGGCAGGTCGCCTAGGCCATTGGTCGCGCAGCCCGAGAGGACGGTGGCAGCCAGCATCGTTGCTGTGCCCATAGCGGCCAGTCGTTTACGTGTAGTCATCACTTTTGCCCCATCGCCGCGAGCCCGTCGAGCACATAGGACAGGCCGAAGTCGGGTCCGTAGTCCTGCAATGTGCCTGTGCTGCAACCCAGTTGGCGCAGGCCCATCAGGTTGCAGATCTCCTTGCCGGTCTGGCTCTCGAACAGCAGCTTGTCCGTGAGGAATCGTGCGCGAAACGATCCGTTGTCCTGGTCGACGGTGTTGTACAGGTTTTCCACGGCCAGGGGCGCTACGTCGAGGGTTTCGGCGAGTTCGCGTTGGTTGTCGACAACCGTCTTGAGGGCGGTGTTGCCATTGAGGACCGCGGCCTTGATGTGGTCGCGGTTGGCTTCCAGGATATCGCCGGCCTGCGTGATCAGAGCGTTGAGCTGGCGTCCGGTGGTACCCGTCCCAAGGGCCTCATCGTCGATGATGTTGCTGAGTTGGTGGATGGTCGTGGAGAATTCGCGCAGCTTCCCGTCGTTGGCGGCCGCCGCGTCGAAAAGCGAGCTGACGTTCTTGATGATGGTGGTCATCTGTTCGCGGGTGGTCACGCCGCCTTCCGAGCTGAGCCGCAACGCCTTTGACAATTCATCAAGCCCCGACTTGATCTTGTCGCCATTGCCGTCCGTGACTCCGGCGGCCGCGTTGATGATGTCGCCGACGGGCCCCTGGCCGTGGCCGTCGCCCTTGAGCGATACCGATAGCTTGTCGAGCATGCCCAGCACCCGGTCGAACTCGACCGGTGTCTTCGTCTTATCCAGGCCGATGGTGTCGCCGTCCTGCAGGGTCGGCCCGCCCCGGTAGGGAGGGGATAGCTCGACTTGGCGGTCAGTCAGGATCGAGGTGGACAGCGTGACGGCCTGTACATCGACCGGCACCTTGACGTCCTTGTCGACGGTGAACTGGACATCGACGTATCCCGATTGCGGTGTGATCTTCGTGATCTTGCCAACCGGCATGCCCAGTACCGCGACAACATTCGACTCGTAAAGCCCGGAGGCGTTGTCGAACTGGGCGGTCAGCGTGATGTGGTCCAACTGCGACTTCACGTAGTACGCTCCCGCACCCACAATCCCCGCGACCACGACCGCGATGGCTGCGATGACGGCGACCGCCTTGCCTTTTCCGGCGCCCTTGCTGTTCATCACTTGCAGTCCTTGAAGTACTGGATCAGCCCGAATTGCTTGGCACGCCCGCTGATTGCGCACATCCAGGAATCGACGGCCAGGCCGTTGGGCGCGTTGAACTCGATGGCATTGCCGGTTCCGGTGGCGTTGGCAACACCACGCAACGTGACCGGTGTGATCTGTAAGATGTTGCGCAGCAAGTCATCGTGTTGGCCGAGCATGTCGGTGAGCTGATGCAGCGTCTTGAGCATGTCGTCAAGCTGTGGCCGGTCCTTGATGGCGATCTTGCTGAGCTGCTGGATCAGGTTGGTCAGCGACTGCATCATCGCGTGGAATGTGCCACGACGCACCACGAACTCACCGATCAGGTTCTGCCCCTGGTTGATCAGCGTTCCGATGCCCTGCTGCTGGTGGTGCAGCGTGTTGGTCACCTTCTCGCTGCTCTTCAGTAGCGTGCCGAGCTGATCGCGTCGTTCGGCGATGATCGAGGACAGTGTCTGGATGTTCTGCATGGCCTGTGGGACCACCTCGGGCAGCCCGTCGAGCTGCTTGCCCAGAATGCTCAATGACTGCGCCACCTTGTCGAAGTCGACCTGATCGAAGGTGTTCGTCGCATCCTTGAGGGTCGCCTGCAGGTCGTAGGGGACCTCCGTGTGGGCCAGGTCAATGGTCTTGTTGGGCAACGATCCCGGGCCTTCGGGGCTTAGGTCCAGGTAGCGGGAGCCCAGAATGGTGGTCACCCGGATTGCGGCCTTAGTGTCCTTGCCCAGCTTCACGTCATCGCTGACCGACAGCTTGGCCTCGACGTGATCTCCGACCAGCTTCATGCCGGTGACGGTGCCCATCGGGATGCCCGCCACTGTGATGGGTTGGCCCGCCCGCAGCGACGCCGCTTGCGCGAACTCGGCGGTGTATGTGGTGTAGCCGAAACCGATGGCCTTCACCAACAGCATGCCGCCCACCAGGGCGCCGATCACCGCAATGGCGATGAACCCCAACCAGGTCTTGTTATAGGTCTCGACCGGCCGGCTCTTGATCCGCTGCCATCTTGATTGTTCAGCCATCGGCCAGGTTCCTGCATCGTGGGGAGTGCTGGGCCACATTGCCCGGCGACGCGGCGTTGACGATGATCGGCACCACATCGTTGAGGCCCGGGAAGAAACCGGTGATGTTCAGGTCGCAGATGTAGGCATTGCCGTAGGCCCCGTCACCGGTGATGCGGGCCAGCCCTTTCAGTAGCAGCGGCAGGTTGCCGCCGAGGAAGGCTAGTTTCGGCTCGATCTCAACCATGTGCTTGGCGAAGCCCGGTTGGCGAGTGATGAGCTCGTCAAGGGACGGGTATACCTCGTCGGTGATCTTCGACAGGCGCCGCATGGTTTGCGCCAGCGAGCCTACCGAGCTGACTAGTTCCGGTCTCCGAGAGTCGAAGTCCGACACCGCTTTCCGGGTATTGGTGATGGCCTTGTCGAGGCTGTCGTTCTGCTGGGCCAAGTTGCCTGTCACGGTGCTGAGGCTGGTGATCACGTTGCCCAGTACCTGGTCGCGGCCAGCGAAAGTCTTTGTCAGCGTGGACGTTTGGTCGACCAGTGCGGTGATCGAGGCTTGATCGCCCTGCAGAGACTGAATAACACCCTTGGTGAGGTTGTCGGCCTGCTCGGGAGAGAGCGTGCTGAACAGCGGCTCGTAGCCGTTGAGCAGCGTGGTCACGTCGAAGGAAGGATCGGTGCGCTCCAGCGGAATCGTCGATCCGGCGGGAAGCACATTGGTGTCACCCGTCTTACCCAGCGACAGGCCCAGATACCGCTGGCCCACGATGTTTTGGTACGTCACCGACGCGAGGGTGTTGCCAAACAGCTTCTGGTCATCCTGGACGGCGAAGTTCACCTTGGCCTGGTTGTTGTTGACCAGCTCGATCTTCTCGACGCGACCGACGCGCACACCGGCCATGCGCACGTCGTCGCCGTCGCGCAAGCCGTAGACGTCGGTGAAAATCGCCGAGTAGGACGTGGTACCGCCCGCCACATCACGGCGCAGCGTGGCGTACACCAGCCACGTCAACACCATCGCGATCGCCATGAAGACGACGAGCGCGATCAACGGACCACGGAACTTCATTGGGATCCTTCCTTCGCGAGCGAGACCGTGGTGCCTCGCACGACCGGACCGAGCAGCAGCTGAGTGGAGGAGCTGGCCGGCTTATCGGTGATGACACTGAGCTGGGCGCGTTCGGCCACGCTGCCGACCGGGCCTACCGTCCCGCCGAAGGATGCCGGCGCGATCGGTGCACCGCCGCCGTCACGTGCACCCGGCGCAACGGGTGCGGCGGGGAGCGGTGGGGGCGGGGGCGGTGGCGGCTCCATCAGATCGGGGTCGGCGGTGCCGGGGATACGCGGTGATGGATTCGGCTGCCACGGTGGCAGGGGGGATTCGGATCCGTCAGGTTCGGCCCGCCCGGCGGTACGACATACGGCGGACCGACCGCCATCAGGTTCCCGTCGGGGCCGACCACGGTTCCGCGGGGTGGCTGCAGATCCGCGGGCACCTTGTAGTTCTGGGGTAGCAGTGTTTCCGGCAGATCGGGCCGCACCACGAGTTCGGGTGCGGTGAAGCAGCTGGGTCCCTTGAGGTCGCCGTACCGGGGGCAATCCGCACGGGTGTACGTGGAGCCGGGGGTCATCGACAGATTCACCCGCATGTTGGGGGTGTCTACGTCCGACTTCCAGGGCTCTTCGAACCACTTGATGCCCAACTGGGTTGCCTTCTGGAAGATCATCTGGAACTTGGATGCGTTGTTCGCGAAGGTGCCGATGACGGGCGTGATGTCAGTGGTGATGCCGATCAGCTGATCGGTGTGGTTGTCGAAGGCCTGCCGGGTGGTGCCCACCGTGGTGAGACCGCCGTTGATCAGGCTGGTCAGCTGCTCGCGCTTCTCGACGAAGGTCTGCATCGGTATGACGGCCTGATGCAGTGAGTCGATCAGCTCGGGGGCGGTCTGCTTGAGGCCCTCGGTGGCGTCGAGCAGCGCCTTGACCGTGGAGGGACCGGTATCGGTCACCACGATGTCGTTGAGTTGGGCGATCAGACGGTTCAACTGCGCGCCGCCGGTGAGTAGCTTGACGCGCCGGTTGTCGGTCGCGGCGCCGAGGGCCGCCAGGATGCCGGTGGAGTGGTCGTCGCGGCCACGGCCGGTCGCGGTGAGCACATCACGCAGCTTGCTCACCGTCGTTTGGAACAGCACGGTCGGGAGCTGGGTGTCCTCGGCGATATGCGCGCCCGGGCGAATGGGAGCGCCTGGGCCGCGATCGACCAGCTGCACGGACGAGACCGCGAACACGTTGCTGGGGACCACACGGGCGGTGGCGGTGCTGGGGATGGATTTGGCGTACTGCGGCTTGAGGTTGATGTGTACGAAGTTGGGCTGGCCGTTGGAGGCGGGCGTAACGCCGTCCACCTCACCGACGAGAACGCCGTGATACTTCACATCGGATTTCTGCGGTAATCCGTCGCCGACGTTGTTGAGGTCGGCAACCACCCGGATGAAGTCGTTGAGACGTCCCGTGGACTTCAACAACATGAGTCCGGTGATCAGGGAGGCCACCACGATCATGACAACGCCGGTGCCCAGAAGAAGTTTCTCGGATGGTCCGCGGCCGTCTGTCTCAAAGGAATTCGCCGCCATTTAGCCGCCCAACCTCGCGCCCGCGTCGACGCTCCAGAGCGCCATGGTGAGCAGCATGTTGACGATGATGACCAGGGTGATGGCGGCCCGCATGGCGTGCCCGGCGGCTACGCCCACGCCCTCGGGGCCGCCGCTGGCGTAGAAGCCGTAGTAGCACTGGATGGTCGAAGCGAGCCACACGAAGATGATGGCCTTGATGACCGAATAGAAGATGTCGATACCGCTGACGCCGATGCCGAAGTAGTGCAGGTACGAGCCGATGGATCCGCCGCTCATGATGCCCACCATGATCTGGCAGGACAGGTAGCTGACGGCAAGGCACGCGACGTACAGGGGAATGGTGACGACGGTGGCCGCCATCAGTCGTGTCGTCACCAGGTAGGGGATGGGTCGAATCGCGATGGAGTCCATGGCGTCGATCTCTTCGGAGATGCGCATGGCGCCAAGCTGTGCGGTGAAGCGGCACCCGGCCTGGGTGGCGAAGGCGATCGCGGCCATGATCGGGGCGAGTTCGCGGGTGTTGACCAATGACGAGATGATGCCGGTGGCCGGTCCGAGGCCCAACAGATCCAGGAAGTTGTAACCCTCAATGGCCACCAGTCCGCCGGCGATGATGCCGAGGACGATCATGACGCCGGCGGTACCGCCACCGACCACCAGAGAGCCGTTGCCCCAGGCGATATCGGACAGGTGCCGCAGGAACTCTTTCCAGTAATGCCGGAACACGACGGGGACGCCTGCGATCGCACGGAAGAAGAACGCGACCATGTGGCCAAGCCGGGTGATCGGCTTCTGTGCCTTGTTGTAGATCCCGACGAAGGGTCGCGCAATCGGGGGTACATAAGTTGACGCGGTCATGTCACAGCCCCGTCCGCGGGAACATCATGATGTACAGCTGGCTGATGGCGAGTTTTACCGTCATCAGCAGCAGGATCGATTCCACGACCGCCGCGTTGACTGAGTTGGCGACGCCGATCGGGCCGCCCTTGGTGGACAGCCCCTTCTGGCAGGCCACCACCGCCACGATGGCGCCGTAGATGACGGCCTTGATGAGAGCCAGGATCATGTCGCCGGGGGTCGCGAAGGCGGAGAAGGTCGTGACGAAGCTGCCTGGGGCGCCGTTCTGCCAATAGACATTGAATAGGTAAGCGCCGAGGAAGCCGACGAAGCAGACGACGCCGGTAAGCGCGATACCGATCATGATGGCGGCGGCGAAGCGGGGGACGACGAGCCTCCGGATCACCGAAACGCCCATGACCTCCATGGCGTCGGTCTCCTCACGCATAGTGCGCGAGCCGAGGTCGGCGGTGATGGCCGAGCCCACGGCGGCGGACATCAAGAGGGCGGCCACCAAGGAGGCAGCCTGACGGATGATCGCGATACCACTGGCGGCGCCGGCCAGTGAGGTCGCACCGACCTGTCCGGCAAGCAGCGCGAACTGGATCGAGAGTGTGACACCGATGGGCAGGGTCACCAGGATGACGGGGACGACGGCGGTGCCGGCTTGGAATGCGCCCTGCCGGACGAACTCCTGCCATTGGAACTGGCCGGTGAACAGGTCGATGAAGAACCATTGAATAGTGCGGACGCCGAGCATGAACTGCTCACCGACGGTCTTGAGTGATTCAAGAGGGTGACGCTTGACGTATCCGGTGGTCCAATCCTGGATGGCCGCGATGCCATCGGTGGTGGCGTGGCGCTCGTCCTGTGTGGTCATCGCAAGCGGCCCACACAGACGCAGCTCAGAGTGGTTGCGGCTACGGCGATCAATACAGCTCCCTGTGTGACCTGGAACACAAATCCCAGCAATCTACGAGTACGTCTCGGCCATCATGGGCTATTCGGTTCCTGGATGCACACGAATCGTGAAAATGGATTCACGCGTGAACGTAAATTGACGGTCGTCTACTGGGCTTGTAGTACCCCGGCGGCCAGGTGATTGGAGTGTTTGCTTCGGGTGTCTAGTTGCTCGACGTAAACGCTTGTTGACGGATCTAGCAAACTTTGGTCAACCACTTTGCGTGAGTACGGCCCCTGCTCGCGGCGAGCGCAGCGACCGAGGCGAGTCTGGGCATGGAGTGTTACCAGACAAATCGCAGGTAGACACGATTTTCAAATCCCGGCTATGAGGTGGGTCACACGTTTACAGTGCTGTTCACGTTTCAGGTTTCCTCAAAGGAGAGGGTTGCGGTCTTGTCTAAGCGACATCGGAAGTCATCCACAAAGGTCGTTGTTCAACGCACCGTGACCGTGGCGGGGGCCGTCGCCGCGACGGCCAGCTTGGCTTTCGTCGCGCCTACGGCGCAGGCCGCTGCGGCGGCGCCGGACTACAAGGGTGCGGTCACCAACTATAAGAACGCGCTCAATAGCTACTTATCCGGGACTAATGCGATGGGGTCGGCGGCCGGGGGAGCGTGGAATCCCCTCGCACAGGGATCCGGCGGATTGCTCCCGACGTTCGGCACGACCCTCACGCACTCGAATCTGACCAAGATCGCCGATCTGCCCGATGTGTTGCGGAATCTCGCGAGCACCCCGCTCCCGACGGCTGTTCCCGGGGTCATTCCGGCCATCAAGATCCCCGGGCAGGGTTTCGTAGACCTCCCGCTGCCGACGACCATTCCGGGTGCGAACCTGGTCAATGGTCTGGCCAACGCGCTGGACACCGTGTTCAACAACCCGATCATCGGGCCGATCGTCAGCCAGCTGCCGCCCCTGAGCGACATCGTCGACGGGCTGATTGCCGAGCAGGACAAGTTCACGGCGGGTTACAACTGGCCGCTGTTGCAAGCCAGTGGTCTGACGACCATCACGAACACCTTTGTACAGACGCCGAGTGGGCTCAACATCAAGATTCCGGCCTCGCTGGACCCCTTGGGGATCTTGCCTGATTCGGTCCGCATCCTGCCCGACGGCACCTTGCCCAACGTGACGGCCTGGGTCCCGATGGGCGCCGGCAACTACACATTCCCCCTGGGAATGGAGACGGGGTGGTGGGCGACAGCACCCACCCTGGTCGTCGACGGCGGGGCGGTGAACGTTCCGCAGACCGTGCTGTCGATCCCGATGTGGGCCAACGGCATCAAGGCACCGCTTGGGCTGGGGCAAGCCGGTCAGTTCAACGCACACGTTCTCATCCCGACGCAGAACGGCATCTACTCGCCGATTGGTACGACGCTGTCGAACTTCTCCATTCCGATGCTCGGGCTCGGCATGACGAATCTCAACGTGACGACCGGAAACTACATCGGCACCAACGGATTCAACATCAACAACGGGCAGAACGTCATGGTGTTGCAGACGCCGTTCTCCGGGCCGTTGCCGATACCGATCGTCTACTCGTTGGGTGGGTTCAACATGGGGACCGAGGGGATGGGCTTTACTCTGCCATCGCTCTTCGGTGTTGGTCTCATGCCGACATTCCAGCTTGGCACGGCACCCGGAGCCAATACCCCACTCGGAATCATCCCGCCCAACCTGATTCCGACGGGTAGCATTGTGCCCACCCAGCTCATCACTGTCTCGGGCTTGATCAGCACGGCGCTCGGAATCCCTGATCCGACGGTCGAACTCGCGAAGGCGCTCACCCCGTTGTACAAGGGGTTGGTCACGCCCGCCATGACACCGATTTCGGACCTGCTGACTCAGCAGTACGGGAACCTGTTCAACGGGGCGGCATCGAACACCTTGCAGGCCTCCAAGTTCTACAAGGACGTGATGACGCAACTCGGCAGCCTGATCGGCGCGGCCCCGGCGCCGCTCTCGTCTTCGGTGCCGAACGCCCTCGCGGCCGCGGACGCACCCGCGTCGGCAGCCAAGCACATTGAGGCTCCCGCGCCGGCGGCCAAGGAACTGGGCACTCCGAGGATCCCCGCCATCAAGCAGCTCGAGGCTCCGACATTGGATCTCACCTCGAACCTCGTTGCCGCCAAGGAGAAGGTCGTAGAGAAGGCCACGCCTGCACAACTTTCCGTGCCCGCACCCAGCGCTTCGGAGTCCAGTGCTTCCCCGGTCGGTGAACCCGCGGCTCAACCCGCTGCTGATCCCGCGAAGGACATCGCGAAAGATGCCCCCAAGGCAGAGGCGAAGGATGACCCCAAAGATAAGAACAAGCCCGCCAAGCCGGTGATGAAGGAGAAACTGCAGGACAAGGTCGACAAGGCCAATAGTGCGCTCAAGGATTCGGCGAAGGGCACCATCAAGCAGACCAGGGGCGCGATCACCTCCACGGTCACCAACACCGTCGAATCCGTGACATCCGCGCAGGCCGAATCCAAGGCCGCCGAGGCGAACAAGGATTCAGGCAACTCGTCCGTGGCCAAGAACGACTCCGACAGTGGAAAGCACCACGAAGACTCCTCGGGTACCTCGGGTACCTCGACCAAGGTCAAGGTCGCGGCGCCCAGTGACTCGGGCGGTAAGCACCGCGCATCCGACGGCGGCTCCCATGGATCGAACGCGGGTGGCGGCTCAGACGGTTCGGGTTCCCACAGCGGATCCGGTTCGAGCGGAGGAAAGCACGCCGCGGGCGACTAGGCGTGCACGGCCCCCAGCACGGTGTCGGCAATCCGGGAACGGAACGCCTCGGGTGAGAACCCGCATGCTTGTGCCCGGATGGCGTCGGTGCTGTAGTCGGTCGGGTTGAAGTTCCGCATCAGCGCGGCCAGCTGCGCCACCACGGCGTCATCCGGGCCGGCCTGCACGTGCTCACCGGTGACACCCGGATCCACCGTGTCCAGGGCGCCTCCCGCACCTAAGGCCAAGACCGGTGTCCCGCAAGCCATTGCTTCGACGGGGACGATCCCGAAGTCCTCGACGCCGGGCATGAGTAGGGCGCGGCATCGTCGGTACATGTCGAGGAGGACCTCGTCAGATGCGGCGCCGAGGAAGGTGGTCTCGGGTCCGGCGATGGCTTCGAGATGCTCGCGGAATCGCCCCTCGCCCAACACCACCAGGCGGCAGTTGGCCCGTTGGGCGGCTCTGATGGCCAGGTCTGCGCGCTTGTACGGGACCAGCCTTCCTGCGCACAGGTAGAAGTCCTCCCGGGGTATCGAAGGAGCGGGAGAGAACCGGTCGATGCGCACAGGCGGGCTGATCACGGTAGACGGCAGCCCCCACCACTCGCGAATCCGCTCGGCCACGGCGTGTGAGTTGGCGATGACGTGCGACAGGCGAGGTGCTGCGCGTAGTTCTCCACGGCGGGCGAGCCGTCCTAACGCGGACAGGGCAATTCGACCTGCACGGCTTGCCATCTCGTGATCACGAAATGTGCGATCCCACGCCCAGCGGGCCGGGCTGTGCACATACGCGACGACGGGCGCCTCGGTGGCGAATGCCGCCTGGGTGGCGAACGAGTGATGACTGATCAGCACCGCATCAAGGTCATTGCCGAGCGGCAGTCTCCCCAGGGCACTGGGGACCAGGGGAAGCAGTGGTGCGTGCGACCTGCGTCCGGTGAGGGCGTATGCATCATCGAGCCAGGTCCCGTAGATCGGCTTGTGCGCTGCGCCGTCCAGTCGGCCCGCGGCCTCCATCACCTGTCGGCGGCACTGGGGTTCGGTGATGGGTGCGAAGACTTTGGCCTGCGGCCAGGTCTTCATAAACTCGGCGACGACCAGTTCCGAGCCGCCGAACTCGGTGAAGCGTTCGTGGACGATTGCGATACGCGATGAGTTCATCTGTGGTGGCTCCTCAACATCCGGGGGTCAAAAAGGCCTTCACGTAACTGCCCGACTGGCGGACGAACATCCACGACCAGAAGGCAACTCCGGAAGGTGTGGGACTGGCGACCATGGTGAGCTCGCCATCGAAGCACTTTCCGACGATGTAGCGGGCACGCGAAACATGCGGCGTGAAGGTGATGACGATGATGTGATGCCAGCCGAGTTCCTGTGCCTTGGAGCGTATTTCCTGGGCTTCGCCCTCGGTTGTCCAGGGATCGGGGATGAAGCAGCTGACCGTGAAGGTGAAATGCCCCTTGCAGTATTTGTCCATATTGCGGTCATCCGCTCCGGTCGACTGCGCGATGAGCAGGTACGGTGCGTATCCACGCTGCGCGAGGTCCAGCCCGACATCGAAGCGCTCGTATGGGGTGCCGCCCAGTACCACGATGGCATCGGCCGGCCGTAGCGGATCGGTCTGCGGATGCATGTACACCCGCCAACCAGCTGTCACGAACCCCGCGATGAGCACCGTGATCGTGATGCAGGCCACGAGGATCCGACTGCGCCACCGTGGTCTGTGGGGTGCTTCCTTCGTGTCACTGAAGCTCATCGATGATCTCCCTGGCACGGTCGACGTATCGGTGCGGTTCCTGGGTCACGCGCAGGTGGCCCGCCTCGGCGATCTTGGCGGCTTGCGCGGGGTGGCGCGCACACCAGTGCAGAATCTCGCGAAGTTCAGCCTCGTCGGAGAACAGCAGACATTCGGTTCCGTCATTGAGCAGTTCGCTGTGTTCGTCGGTGCGTTGCCCGGCGAACAGCCCACCGCACGCCGGTATCTCGAAGGTTCGGCAGGTGTGAGTGTCACGGTTGTCGGAGTTCAGCAAGACCAGGTTCGCGGTCACCGATGCCACGGTGGTCGCGAAGTGATCGCCGTAGACGGCTCCGCCAATCGTGGCTCCGGTGGTCTGCAGCGAGGGCATCCGTCGCCAGCCCGGACCACGAACCAGCAGATCCTTTCCGTGCTCGCTGCCGAGTCGAGCGATCAGGCCGGATCGGTCTGGGCGTCTGGCTCCGATGAATCCCACAAGATATTGCTGTGCAAATCTTTTGGCGCAGGGGCGATGCCATGCGGGGTCATAGGCGCTGCGTACGAACTTCACTCGACGCGCTCCCCGGCCCTGCAACTCGGGCATGTTGTGTTGTTTAGTGGTGACCACCAGATCCCACGCGCTTTCGTGCGTCAGGTAATCGGTCGTCGTGTTGTAGGGGTTCCCAACGTCATCCGGGCTGTAGTGCACGCGGATGGCTGCCGGAACCTGAAGCAGGCGAGCCTGATCCAGATGGATGGTCTTGAACCCGAAGAGCAGGTCGGGGACGAAATCTCGTGCGATACCGTCGATAAGGTCGTGTACGGAGTTCTGCAGCCAGGGTGCACGCCGGCGCATTCCCTTCGAGTACACCCACGCCGGTGACAACCGGGTGGGCAAGGTGACCCGCGTGGTGTCGACGACGACTACGTCATGGCCGGCTTGGCGGAATCCGTCTGCCATTGACCGGGCATTACTGCCCACCCAGTCATCTCCGACAAAGAGGATCTTCATCGCGGAATACCTTCTTGTGTCATGTCGGCCACGACGTCCACGGTCCGCTCCTGTGCCGACAGATGTCTAACGCGGACTAGATACCAGATGGCGACGCAGAATTCGGCGCCAATGACGCCGCCGATCAATGCCCACACGGAGTGGCTCCAGGACGCAGTGATCAGCCCTGCCACCGAGGCGGCCGTCCCCACCACCGACGCGATGAGAACTCCATGCGTGTCCTGACGCACGGGTAGCAGCGCGGTGCTGATGTATGAACTGATCGTGCTCGCCGGAAGAATGAGAAGCTCGGCGCGTAACAGGCCGACGGCCCCGAGGAATTCACTTCCGAAGATGAGGTGAACGATCGGTGCGGCCAGTACCCAGAGCAGGGCCGAGGCCAGCACGGCCACCGCGACGGCGCCGCGCAATCCCTGAAAACCGCTGCGCCAGAAGTGCTCGTGCCCACTGCGCTTGGCCATCCGGGGCAACAGGACCAATCCGATCATGTCCAGAAGCGATTGCATCGCCCTGACAAGACGGTCGCTTGCCGAGAACAGGCCCAGCGACACGGCGTCCAGCATGGCGGAGTAGATCGCCGGCGCCCCTTGCCCGTACCCGGTGGTGAGAAGTCGTGAGGTCACGATCGGCCAGCTGGTGCGCAGGATCTGGCCAGGTGTGTACGGACGGCAGAGAGCGCCGAAGGTCCGCAAGCTGTCCCACCAGGTGCCCACGACCGTCAAGATCGACGAGCCCAGCAGGCACAGGATTGCGGTGGAGGCATAGGGGGAGTGCGGTAGTAGCACGATGAGGAGCACAAGGTAGGCGATGCGCCCCGACCCCTGATAGATCGCCGATGCGACAAACCGGCCCTGCCCGATGAGCAGCCAGTCGTCGGAGGTGGCCCAGAGCCCACCGGCGAAGAGCCCCAACAGAATCGTGTGGACGTACGGGGGCACTCCGGCAATCGACCCGGCTCCGAACGCGGTGCCGAGTGCGGCCAGGGTCATAAGCCTCAGGGCCAGATAGTCGGTACGGACCTGTCGCAGTTCGGCAGGAGTGTCGCGCAGTGCGGGCAGCCGTGCGGCGAGAAATGGTGTCATGCCCAAGTCGACGAGAATGGAGCCGAAGAAGTACGCGGCCATCCCCACCGCCAACAGACCCATTCCCGCTGGGCCCAGAATTCGGGCGAGCAGTGGCACCGTCGCGAATGTGACGATGTACTGGCCATACTTGCCGAAGATGACGGCCCCGAAATCCCTGGCCAATCTCCGTATCCGTGGCAGCGTTGCGCTACGTCGAGGCTCCCTAGACACGGCGCTCTTCCCTCGGTGTTGCCGCGCGGCGGTTGAGGACGTCTGAGAAGAAGGACGCGACGGTCTGCGCCGAATCGGCGATATCGAACCTTCTGGCCCGGGACCGTCCGGCATGCGCCAACCGCATTCGAAGTTCACGGTCTTCGATAAGACGATCGAGGGCCTCGGTTAGTTGACGGGTATCGCCGGCGTCGACCAGTAGCCCGTGAACTTCCGATTCGATCGTCTCCGCGGGGCCACCGGGCCGGGTGGCGATGACTGCGCAGCCCGCACGCAAGCCTTCGACGACGACCTGCCCGAACGGTTCGGCGATGACCGAACAGTGCACCAGAATGTCGGCGATGGACAGGATGTCGGTGGGGTCGTCGACATGGCCGGTGAATGTCACAGGCAGCTGTAGTTCGCTTGCCAGGTCTTCCAATTCGGTGCGAAATGGCTCCTCGCCGAAGAACGTGCCACCGACGAGATATGCATGGTGGGGTCGGACCTTGGTGTTGGCCAGGGCACGTAGGAAGACGTCTTGTCCCTTCCACTGAGTCAGCCTGCCGACGACGGCGATAACAGTTTCGGAGGAAGGTCGCTGCGGCGCGTGTTCGGCGTCGGGGGTCCGCAGAAAGTCCAGTCCGGGATATGCCACGACACCCGGACGGCGCCGTGGCCGCAGGGAATCTTCGGTGGACCGGCTGTTGGCGATGTACCCGTCGGCGACGATCATGCCGAGTGTGCGGACAAGGAATGCCAGTGTGGCACCGAAATATTCGGCGGATATCCGGTCGTGCACGTGCCATATCAAGGGGATTCGTGCTCGTGTGGCGGCCACGGCGGACATGATGAGCGCCTTCGTGCTCCCCGCGACCAGTACGTCGGCTCCGCTCTCGCGCACGGCGGCACCCAGATCCCATCCGAGGCGAATCAGTGCCACGGCGCCGATGAGCCGGCGCAACCATCCGGAATCACGGATTGTGACGCTCCGGCTATCGAAAGTGTTGGCCAACACTGAAGTTGGTATGCCCTGCGACCTCATCGCACCCACCATGGGACCTTCTTCGGTGTAGATCACCGACGGCTCGATCGTGTGCTCGGCGGGTACGTTACGTAGCGCTGACAGCAATCGCGAGGTCGCCAGCTCCGCGCCGGATGGGGCCGCGGTGTGAGCGACGAACATCGCTCGGATCATGCGATCAGCTCCGAGTACACGGCGTGGTGACGCTGCGCGGCGGTGGACCAGGAGAAGGTCTCGGCATGCCCGCGGCATTGCTGCGGGGTGGGGAGCACGCCGTCGAGCGCCGAGATAAGGCGTGCCGCAAGTGCTTCGGCATTGTCGGAGGGCACGATCAACGAGGGGTCCAGGCCGCGCACCGCATCGGGGAGCCCACCGCAGTCGGTGACCACGGCTGGCCGGCCGGTGGCCAGAGACTCGAGTGCGATCAGTCCGAAACCCTCGAGAGCCACCGATGGCACGACGGTGAAATCGGCGAGCGTATAGAGCTGCGTCAGGGTCAGGTCGTCGACGCGTCCGGTGAACTGGATGCTGTCGTTCAGACGCGCGGCCGCGACTTGTGTCCTCAGGTCGCTCTCGGCAGTGCCCGTGCCCACGATCATGAGGCAGGCATCCGGACGCGCCGATACGACCGACTGCCACGATTCGATCAGACGGTGTATTCCCATGCGGTGTTCGAGCCTGCGCACGCACAGCACGGTCCGCCGGCCGGTGGGTGCATCTAGTCGTGGCAGCAGGCCGAATCTGTCGAGGTCGACACCGGGTGGGATGACCTCGATGCGGTGCGCGGGTATCCGATAGTCCTCGATGAGAACGTCCCGGAATCGATCCGACAGCACGATCAACCGCTCGGCTCCGGCGTACCGGAGACGCTCGACGACGTACTTGGCGTGTGAGCGGAGAGCCCCCGCCCCCGCGAACCTGCTCTCGGCCGCCCATGGTCCGTGAAAATGCACAACCAGTCTGCTGCGGGTGCGCCATCCGGCGGCAGACGGTCCATAGAGACAGAAGTGGCGATCCAGAATGCCGGGTGGCCGCAGCCCGGATCGGTCGTTGAATGCAGTGAGAACCCGGGAGCGCGTGGGGCCACCCGTGGGGCCCCAGGACCGTCCGCCGTCGGACGGCACCCCGAATGCGGCGGCCGACAGTTCGAAGTTGTCGCGGTGTCGTAGCGCCGTGAAAAGGTCTGTGAAGTAGCGATTCAGCCCGCCGGGCAGCGACGAGAACCACTCAGATCCGGTCATGTGCACTCTGATGGGCGGCATGTCAGACCTCGCCTCCGCTGTTGACAGTCTTTGTTCTCGACGGTCGGTGCGACACCAGGGTGACGTCACACGTCAACCACCGCCACCCACGCCGCCGTGCGCGTTCTCGCTCGGGGGCCGGGCCCTGCGTCTCGTGTTTGTTCAATATTCAACCCACACCGCACACATGTACGTGATCAGCGGTAGGTTCATTATCCATGGATACTCATAATGCCTGAGTAGGCCAAATAGCATTCGCGAGTAGCGCGATGCCATTCGGATCTGAAATTCCATGGCGCACCCGACGTTAGATGTGCCCAGCTTCCATCGCCAGACGGCCGACCCATCTCTAGCCTGCAACACGTGGTGCATGGTCCGCAACCTGAGGGCAGAGGCCGCGCCCATTCACGGCTGGATCCGAGCATGTCCTGGTTTTGCCCGCAACTGCGGAGAGAGTAACGGGTGAGATAGCGCTGTAGTGAGCGGAAGCTGGCGAGTTCCACGTTGCTCGTCTCAGCTTGACCTGTCCATGTTATGAAAATGTTACTTGCCGGTGAGCGTTGCGTGATTGGCGTAAAAATTAGCAAAGAGCTGCGATCGGAGATATTTGTTAGATGATTCTTATTTCCGGGCAATAAAACCTTCATTTGTGGCCCTGCGGTGTGTGAAGTAGCGTGACTGTCATCACGTGGTGTGTTTCTGCTCGTTATGGAAATCTCAACACGGAAATAGGTCGGGCTCAATTGCCGAAATCGTCCATATGAATCAGCCGATATGAACGAACGGGTCAAGTGCACTTATGGTTTTGAAGAGCATCGTTAGTGGCGGAATTCAACGGAGGGTAGAAACACGCCCTGGGGGGCTGTTCTACCTGCACCGACGATGGGCGCCGGCGGCTGACTTGGTGGCCATCGCGCTCACCTCGCTGGTGTCGTACCAGCTGGCGCATCATCTCTTGTCTGGGAGGCAGGACCTGGGTGGCTGGTACGTGGCGACGGATATCGGCATCGCGGTCATTTGGTTTGCTGCGCTATCGCTGCATACGGTGGGGCCCGGTAAAGCGCTGCGGGCTGTGCTCCAGCAGTGGCAGACGGTCGTCAGTGTCACGTTCCAGCTGTTCACGATCGTCCTTCTGACCTATCTCATCTCACGCATCGAGCTACTCGACATGCGGCATCTCGCCATCGAGATACCACTGGGATTGCTCGGCATACTCCTTGCCCGATATGTGCTGCGGCGTTTTTGGGGCTCGGAGAGTAAGACTTCCGTGCTGTTGGCGGGCGACGACGACGCCGTACGCGAGATGGTCGCCGTGTTCAGCCGACACCGGGGCAGTGGTTTCGAGGTTGTCGGCGTGTGTACCCCGGGAGCTGACCGATGGCTCGGTGAACCGGCGATCGAAGTGGGCGATCATCGCGTGCCCGTGGTCGGCGATGACCGTCACGTGGTCGAGGCGGCGCAGCGGACATCTGCGCAGATCGTCGCCGTTGCGATGACGGATAGCCTTGGGCGAAAGGAGCTTTCCCGCCTGGCCTCTGAACTCGGGGATCTGGGAGTTGAGCTCGCGGTCTCACCGGGGGACGTGGACGAGACCGCCGTGACGACAGCCGATCGGGGCCTGGAGCGTGTCCACATGTTGGAGATGCTGGCCCCGGGTTATCGCCGTGCGCGTTCGATGTCCAAGGAAGCATTCGACATGGCGTTCGCCGCCGCCGCCATCATGGCCACCGCGCCGGTGATGATCGCGATTGCGATGGCCATCAAGTTCACCAGCACCGGACCGGTGTTCTACGTGTCCGAGCGAATTGGTTTGGACGGTATGCCGTTTCGGATGATCAAGTTCCGCAGCATGTACACGGGTGCTGACCGTGATACCGCGACGATGATCGACTCGGCGGGGAGCACACCCGTCTTCTTCAAGGCGAAGGAAGACCCGCGCGTCACCCCGTTGGGGGCGTTCATCCGGAAGTACAGCCTCGATGAGCTTCCCCAGTTCTTCAACGTGCTGTTCGGTGACATGAGCGTTGTTGGGCCGCGGCCTCAGGTGCAGCGGGAGGTCGACGCCTACGACGAGACCATGCGGCGGCGACTACTCGTCAAGCCGGGTGTCACTGGACAATGGCAGGTCAGCGGCCGTAACGACCTGTCGGTCGACGAGTCCATCCGCCACGACATTTCGTATGTCGATAACTGGTCCATGGGCCTCGACATCCGCATCATTTCCCGGACCGTCGGCGCGGTGGTGCGCAGCGAGGGTGCTTACTGATGCTCGGCTGCTGCTGCATCAGGCCGCGGATCCACGCGGCGCGCGGTCACGTTTGGCTTCGTAGAGCCTGAAATCTGCCTCCCGGGTGAGGGATTCGAAGCTGAAATCCTCTGCGCCGGTGGATGACCACGCGATGCCTATGCTCATCGACGTCTCGGGAGTGTCGGAGCTTATCGGTGCGTTGCAGATTCGCGCGTTGACCGTGGCGATGTCGTCGGGATTGTCCACGAACGCGACGACCATGAACTCGTCACCGCCGATACGGGAGGCGATATCGCCGTCTCGGGTGTTGGCGAACAGTGTGTCCGCGATGGCCCGCAACGTCCTGTCGCCGGCCTCGTGGCCGTAGGTGTCGTTGAGCTCCTTGAATCTGTCGACATCGGCCACCATCACGACAACTGTCGTTGGGTCCGGCCGCTTGCGTATCTCGAATTCAAACATGGATTGCATGCCCCGACGGTTCAGCAGGCCGGTCAGCGGGTCTCGGTTGGCGGCAGCAACGGCGGCCCGAATCGAGCGTCTACCGCCTTCGATTACCGCCTGGATGAGGATCGGCAGGAGGACCACTGTGGTGAATGCCGGCGCGTTGTAAAGGAACTGGTCCAGGAAGGTCGCCGCGCCGGTGTGGATGTTCCACAGCGTGATCGAGCCGAGCAAGGCCGAAGCGAAAATGCAATGCACTGCCAGTACCCGCCAGCCCAGCAGAAATGCGGCGAACACACCGACTGTGCTCATGTACAGAACCGGCGCAAGTCGCATCATCGGCCCGGCGTACATCCAGGCGGAGACCGCGAATGAGAAGTCCGCCCACGTCACAAAGGAGATTGCCCAGCGTCTGTTTGGCCACGGCCGGACGATCCAGCACACACCTACGAGGAAGGAGATAGCGATGAGCGATTGGTGGATTGTTCGGCCGGCGCCCTGCGGACCCAACGGATGCATGTTGGCGATGGTCCCCAACGGGAGAATGGACATGCACAGCAACCCAATGGTGACCTTCAAATGCGTCAGGTTTCGGGGGCCGAGCGCGCCTGTGACGAACCGGTACTCCTGTTCGGGGGTCCGCCTGCGTCGCGGCCTGGGTCTTCGGTTGCTGGGCACGGGCTAATTATGTGGCAGACGTTTCCGCTGAGTGTTCCGGATACGGATCTGAGTATTGCGGACACGGTAACAGTGGGACTGCGGTGGCGCCTGACTGTCGCAGATCGGTCCGCCAGTAGGCAGATATGGGCAACGGTGCCGAGCACGACTAGGTGCCTGTATGAGATTCCGGCTCGGCTGAGGCTTCGTGACCTGCCGCCAGAAAATGGTACCTGAAATGCGGCGATCGGAGTGCCCGCAATGACGGGAGTGCCCTCGGCAGGATTCGAACCAGCCGAGCTGGGTATTTGACAACCCGCCACGACCACTGAAAACGCCGGAATAAGCCTTCTGAACAGGCCTTACTGCACTATCGATCCGTGAGGTTTTGTGGGGCTGTGTTTGGTTCACTATTGCACGTATATTGCACGTATGGGAGCGGCGACGACACGGGGCCAGTCAGCAGCCAAGGGTGAACGGACCCGGCGCACGTTCGGGCGGCTGCGACAACTGCCCTCGGGACGGTGGCAGGCGTCGTACCTGCATCAGGGAGAGGTACACAAGGCACTAGCCACCTTCCCCACGAAGTTCTCTGCCGGGCACTGGCTCCAAGATGAAGAGGACTTGATCGACTTGGATCGGCGCAAGCCGGGGACGTGGACGCCGCCGACCGAGCGCGCTGCTAAGAAACAGGCCGAGAAACTGACGCTGCGCGGTTACGCCGAGACATGGCTGGAGAGTAAGACGAAGTTGGCGCGGCGCACGCGCGGGAATTATCGAGGGCATCTCGACAACAGCATTCTTCCGTCACTCGGTGATCTCGGACTTGCCGAGATCACGCCAGAGCATGTCCGCGCGTGGTTCGCTGGTCTAGGTAGTGAGCATGAGACCCGGAACGCGCAGGCGTACGCCGTCCTCAACGGGATATTCAACACCGCCGTTGCCGACGACCTGATCGATAAGAACCCGTGCCGGATCAAGGGCGCTGCTCAGGTGAAGCACGCCCGCCGCTCGGTGGTGTTGCTCGACGCCCGGCAGCTGACCGACCTAGCCCGTGAGATGTCCGATGAATTGCGCTTGGCGGTTCTACTGGCGGGCTGGTGTGGCCTTCGCAAGGGGGAGGTGTTTGCACTCCGTCGGGACGACATCGCGGCCGATGGCTCCACGGTCCGGGTGGAGCGGGCAGTCACCTACCGGGAGGGCCGTTTCGAGGTCGGGCCGACCAAGACGCGTGAGTCGCGACGCGTGGTCAGTGTTCCGCCGCATATGCGCCCTGTGATTCTGGAGCATTTGCAACTGCATGTCGGAAAGGGGAGCGAGGCCCTGCTGTTCGTTGATCCGGCCAACGGTTCATTTCACGGGGAGTGGGCGTTCCGCGCGCCTTGGAATGCGGCCAAGGCGGCAATCGGCCAGCCGGATCTACATTTCCACGATCTGCGGCACGCGGCTGGTGTGATGGCTGCGCAGACAGGGGCGACGCTGCGTGAACTGATGGACCGGCTAGGCCACACCTCTCCAAACATGTCCATGCGGTACCAGCACACAGCTGTAGGCCGGGCCGAGACGCTGGCCGATCGATTGTCGGCGTTGGCCAACGCAACCCCTACCTGACACACCGAAAGTCGCACCAAAGCTGTTTAATGCCAATGATTCTTGCCCACACCGTCAGACCCTGACGCATCCCTACACCCTCGTGAGGTAACGTAGAGGCTGGCCAGATCCCCCAGGCCCGTTTCCGTCTTCCGCTCCGCACCGTCTCGTGCATCTGCGCTTCCGTCTTCCGCGCTCCGTTTCCGCTTTCCGCGCCGGGGGCAGCACTTTGAAGACGGAGACTCCCCGTGAGCCACAAGACGACAACCACCCCTGAATTCATTTCCCTGCGCGACGCCGCGACTCGGACAGGGTTTTCGGTGTTCACTTTCCGCGACCTGGTCAACGAGGGCAAGCTGCCCGCGTACCGGATCAGCGACAAGCCCGGCAGCGCGATCCGCGTCCGCGTGTGCGACGTTGACGCCCTCATGAAGCCGGTCATCCCCGCTGAGATCGTCGCGAGCCGGTGAACGCGCCGACGGTCACCGTAACTGCTGCTGCCGATTTCAGCGGGCGGTGTGCTGTCCGATTCCGTTACGACCGGGCAGTGGTCGATCTGCTCAAGAACACGCTGGACTGGCGCGACCGTGAGTGGGATCCACAATCGCGCGTGTGGTTGGTTGACCCGCTGGAGATTGACCGGCTCGTCCGGCAGTTGCGCAGCTACGGCTGTGAGGTGAACGACCAGACGACCATCCACTACGACCCGCCGCCCAGCGCGGCGACGTGGGCCGTCGCAGTGCTCGATGCCGTTGGCTCCGAGAGGCAAGAGGCGGTGTTCCGCGTATTGAGTCGAGTGCTGCACCCCGACGCTCCGACCGGCGACACCGCGCTGATGCGTGAGCTGATTGACGGACGGGACGAAGTGAGGCGTCGTGCTGGAGCGGACCGATGACCGGCCAGGGCTGTGCACCCCGAGTCAGTGGAATAGCAACTGTGTCAATGAAATCACGGCCTGAAACGCCGCCGTGATGTTGTGCCCGGCGGGGTACCAATCCCGCCGGGCCACCAACGACGCCATCTCCCAAACCCACAACCACAGCGGGCCAGCAGCTTCCGAACCCAAACGAAAGGAGCCATGCGATGACTACGGCCCAGGATACCAATAACGGCGGTATTGAGACCGACGAGAATAATGGCGCGGGAGCTGAGACACACCTCGGCCTCGTCGGAGCGCATCTGGACCAGCTGTGCGACCCCGACGGCCGAGGTGGGCTACGGGTAAGTGACGTGTTCGACCATGCCCTCGGTAGTTCGTTGATCAAATGGCACCGGATCGTTATGCAGCACGGCGACCGGGAGTTCTTCGGTAACCACGTCAACCCGATCGATCCGCCGTTGGACGCGCTGCTGGCGGTGCCTACCACTTCGCGGGTTCCCTCTCTCGGTCCTTCGATCGCTGAAGCGCTGGCAGCCAAGGGAATCGATGTGCCCGGCCGTGCTGGCTGTGTCGCGTGGGATAAGGCCGATCGTGCTGCCGGTGGTCTCGGCGGTGACGCCGATCTCGAATACGCCTACGTCACATACTGCTTAGACCCCGAGCTTCCCGGCGACACCACGCAGGAGTACATCGGCGGTGTTCCTAAGTCGATTTGCGACGGCTGGGAGGCCGAGGAGAAGATCGAGTATGTCATCAAAGCGCGTGAGGGCAAGGTGATCGCATCGCCGAGTGCACCGAGCGCGGTGGCGTCCTGGGTGCTGCGCAGCTTCCTCACGACGCGTGATCTGCTGCCGGGACAGACGGGCCACCGTCGCCGTCTGGTGCCGATGTACACGGTGGCCCGTATCGGTGGCGTGTGGTGCCAGTACACCGCCGTGGCTGCCGGTGAGCCACCGCGCTGGGTAGCCCGCACGGACCCCGAATGGATGCGTGGACGGCTTCGTGCGGTGCTGCGCGACAGGTACTACGTCAAGATGCGCAAGCCCGACAACCCGGTGTACGACCTCAAACCGTGGACGGCCAACCTGGCCAATTTGCGTGAGGTGGAGGCTGCCTTGATCGACATGGTGACGGTCGTTGACGGCAACACCGGTACCGCCGCTCGCGAGCTGCCGGATGCTTATGGGCGGCGGCACGGGATGTATCCGGGGACCGGCACATGGACGTTGTGCCGCAACGGTGTACTGGACCTCGGTACCGGCAACGTGGTCCCGAACTCTCCGTTGTGGTTCTCCCTGACCCGTGTCGAGGCCGACTATGACCACGGCCTAGACCCCGACGCGGGGGGAACTGAGTGGATGCGAATGCTGCTCGACCAGTGGACGGACGACCCCGGCGCCATCGCCTGCCTCGGGGAATGGTTCGGCTATGTGCTCTCGGGGCGCATGGACCTCCAGAAGGCGATGTTCATCCTTGGCCCCGGCGCCTCCGGTAAGGGCAACATCGCAGCGGTCCTGGAGGCGCTCATCAGCGGTGCCACCTCCACCGACATGCACCGCCTGAACACCAATTTCGGGTTGTCGAAGCTGTACCAGAGCGGAGCGACTCTGGCCGTGATGGGCGATGTCCGATTCAATGCCCCTGATGCGACTCAGGCAGTTCAGAATCTGCTGAGCGTCATCGGTCAGGACATGGTGCCGATCGATATCAAGTACAAGGACGAAATCGACGCCTTGCTTCCCATCCGGTTTCACATGTCCGCCAATGAATTCCCGAACATCCCCGATAACGCTGCCGCGATGGCCCGCCGACTGCTGCTGCTCAAGACCGCAAAGTCATTCGCCGGTAACGAGGACCCAGAGTTGCGTGAACGCATCATCGGCCGAGAGCTGGCTCGGGTGCTGCGCTGGGCTGTGGCCGGTCTGGAACGGCTGAACCACAACGGCGGGAAGTTCACCGCATCCGAATGCCACACCGAGATGCATGCCCGTATCAAGGAACTGATGTCGCCGACGCTGGTGTTCGTGCACGAATGCTGCACCCCTGGCGACGCCCACGACTACGTGCCCCAGGACGAGATATACCGCTGCTGGTGCCTGTGGGCCGCGCAGAACAACCACAAACCGGGCTCCAAGACACGCTTTATCGAGCGCCTGACCGCACTGCCTGACTTTCCCGGCCTGCGTGGGGGCAAGGGCCGCGAAGCCGGTCGAGTCGTTTACGGAATCGCCACCGTGCGCACCGCCGCAAACGTGTTTGTGCCGTAGTCACACCGCCCCGATTCGGTGCCAAAAAACAGGCCAAAAAGTCTGGCACCGAATCGGGCACACCCCCTCCCGGCGGCGTCATCAGGCGTCAGCGGGAGGGGTTTTTGCGTTGCGGCCGCGCACAGTTGGCGGCTTCAACCCCCAATTGTCGGAGGGTGTGCCAGGTTCGTGCCACGGTTGTGCCCTGGGGGTGCCCGAAACGTGCCAAACTTTTTTTGGTAACTCGGACTGCCTAGCTCCTTGTTCGGAGCGATTTAATAGGTAGCTGCACAACTTTGTGCCCAACTTCCTGGATAAAAGTCAAAACGGTAGAGACACAGAAAAAAATCTCCACATATAAAAGTTTTTCGGCGAAAACATGGCACATGACCGTTTGAGGGCGACTTCCTGGCACCGTCGAGGGGGGTGCGGTGGTGTCGTCAGCAATCCGGCCAGACGGCGGTGTGGTTCGAGAGCCGGGAGAGCTGTGGATCACGGAACCTCAAGTCGGGCAACGGGAAAATGCAGCCATGTGACAGTGTTGTCGTTGCACGGTTTTGCGGTACTAATGCGGTATGGCCCCCCGGATGCCGACACACATCAGCCGTCAGCGTGCCGCCGAAGCGTTCAAACTGCGCGGGCAGCGGTACTCCTGGCGCGAAGTCGCTGATCTACTTGGCTACCGGTCCATCGGCGCGGCGCAGACCGCCGTGAACCGCCACGTGTCCCGCGAGCGGCGCGGCGTACCCACGGAAACCTCCGTTGAGGCGCACAAGTTCGCGATCGAGGGGCGCACCCGTGACCTCGAGAACCGGTTCGACGTGGCGTCCACGGAGGGCGATGCCGACACGATGGTGGCCCTCAACCGTGAGATCGCGCGTAACGAGGGCGAACTCGCCAAGCTCGCCGGGATGTACGCCCCCGAACTCCGGCAAGTGGACGTGAACGTCACGCAGACACTTCCCGCCCTCATCGCTGACACTCGGCAGCGGATGCGTGAAGTGCTCGACGCCGAAGTCGTTGAACTGCCACGAAATACGAGCAAGGAGTTAGCCGGATGACCACGATGACGAAACGCGATGCCGTTGATGCGGCGATGAGTGTGGCCGAGGACGTGGCCAGCGGCAAGCTCGACCCAGCGACCTTAGAACAGCAGGCAGTCGCGGAGCTGCGGGAACTCGTCGGCACCGTTGTGGGCGAGGACGATCCGTTGTGGGACCTGCAGGTGCAGATCGCCAGCGGTGTTCTGGCGTCGGGCGGTATCCCGACCGACGAGCTTTCGGAGTGGTTGGCAGTCGCCCGTCGTCGCGACGGGGTGGAGACAGAGCCTCTCAGTGCCCCCGTACCGATTCCAGGCTCCGATACCCCATCGGGGGCCGTTTCGTCCGTCTCCGGCGACCACAGCTCCGGTAATGGCGCCCCTGACGATCTCGCCGACGTGCCTCGGGATGTCCTGCGTGAGGCTGAGTCTGCGGCCATGGCTGTGATTACCTCGTGGCGAGAGGGGCGGTGATGAGCATCCTCACGAAGCTGCGCCTCACGCTGGCCGACCCCGAGCCCACCGCCGAGCCGGAACCATCCGCTACAGGCTGCACGAAATGCGAGCCCGCACCGTTCGATCGCGGGCCACGGTTCGGTGGGCACGTCGCCGCGCGGGGCCGTGGCCTACCGATCGACAATGGCCTCAAGGCGATCTGAGACTGACTGCGGTGCAGACAAACTCCCCTTTAGGGAGATATTCTGCAACTAGATCTTTAGTTCTAGCGGCACCACAGGTAGAGTCGTTTTATGGCTCAGCGTAAGCGTCGTCTGGTGGGGTATCTGCGGGTTTCGACCATTGAGCAGAAGGCTCACGGATTCGGACTGGACGTGCAGCGCAAGGCCATCCGTGACGCGGCCAAGGCTCTGGATGCTCGGGTTGTGCAGTGGTGCGCCGATGAAGGTCTGTCGGGTGCGCTGCCCGCCGAGAAACGGCCAGGTCTGGAGTGCGCACTGAGTGCCATCGATGAAGGCGTCGCAGACGGGCTGATCGTGCGCGACTTGGACCGGTTGGCGCGCGAAGTCACCGTTCAAGAGGCCGTGATCGGCCGGGTATGGACGCTCGACCACGCCGCGGTATTCACCAGCGTGCCGCCGCAAGAGGTCCAACGCGATGATCCTGATGACCCAATGCGGACCGCTATGCGACAAATGGCGGGCGTGTTCGCGGGCCTGGAGCGCATGCTGGTGGCCAAACGACTGCGCGACGGTAGGCGAGCCAAGGCTGCCGCCGGTGGGCACGCCACGGGAGCAACGCCGTACGGCTGGCGTTCTGCTAAACGCAGCGCCGAGAACCCTGCTGGCGCTTTGGTGCCGATACCCGCCGAGCAGGCAGCCCTTCGCCGCATGACCGAGTTGCACGCCGATGGAGCCAGCACCCATCAGATCGCCGCCACCCTCACAGCAGAAGGCCACCCAACCAAGCGAGGTGGCCACTGGGCATCGGCAACCGTGGCGCGCATCCTGTCCCGACAGGCCACGCGAGGATGACCGAGTCCGATCTGCTTGACCTGAGCGGATTCTCCGGCTGGCTGACGTTCGCCGACCTAGGCAATGCGGACGTACCAAAGAAGGCCGGTGTCTACGTCGTTGTGCGGCCTACCGACAACCGCCCCGACTTCGTTATCAACACTCCCTATCGCGGCGACGCCCCCGTGCCCGTCGACGTATTGGAAGATGCCTGGGTTGACGGCGAGCGGCTGGTCTAAATCGGGGTGGCGAGCCTGGGCTCCAAGCGCGACGGTCTGCACCGGCGTCTGCGTCAGTTTCGTCGGTACGGAGCCGGAGGCAGTGCGAGACACTCTGGCGGTCGCCGCATCTGGCATCTGGCCGACCACTCCGGCCTCCTCGTCGCGTGGCGCATAACCGACGATGCTGACGCCCGAGAAACCGAGAAGGCGATGATCCGTGCGTTCCGTGCCCGGCATGGGGTGCGTCCGTTCGCCAACAGCGCCGACTGAACTTCGGGCCGACACGCCGTTCTTGGCCAATCAATTTCGTGACTAGCCATCACCGCCACACAGGCAGTGCGGACAACACCGCCGTGTGGTGAAAAACGCCGGTCCAGGACTTGCGACCCGCGAACGGAAAATACCGCCATGTGTAGGTATTATACTGTGCTGCAACGTAATCCGCGTCGCCGCGACGTGCCGAATGCACGAACGCGGCGTACGTTATGGCCATGAGCAGCACATCCGTAACCACCGTGGACCCGGCCAGCAGATCCGCGTCGAGCTGGTCCGCGCTCCTTGCCAATCTCAAGAGCCGTGGTGCGCCGGACACCGACATCCGCGTGATTGAGTGCCGCCAGGCCTTGGCGTATTGGCGTATCGCACGCAGCGTTAACCGCGAAACCGGCCAGTTGTCGGCACCGGGGGCAGACCGTCTGCGCAGCGCCATCTCCGAGGCGGTGGCCCGATGATCGGGAAACGGCGCGGAACGCCAGGCTTGCCACCGGCGCCAGGGCAATCGTCCTCGGCGCCTCACATCCGCCCTCGTGCTCGAACCTCTCCGGATCAAGGTCTGCTGCGCGATTGGCGGAGGAAGCGGTTCGCAACCCACCTCGATGCTCGATTCAGTCTGGCCATCGAAGTCAAGGACCAGATCACCGCGCTCGGCATCGCGGTCGGCCAGCTCAAAGAACCTCGTGCCGCGCGACGTGGTGTCGACACGGTGTTCGACGCGGTCGCCGAAGTCGTCCATGTGGCTGCCGGGATGATCAACGAATCGCATGCCGTCGATGGTCGAACGCGGCGGCTGGCGGCGGATTTGACGGCGCGACCGAAGGTCCCCGAGATCACCGCTGAGCAGCTTGTTTCTGGCACCTGGGTACATTCCCTCATGACCTACGTCGAGCAGGTGGACGGTCCGCTATCGGAGTTGCTCGGTCGCGCCCATCCTCCCGGCTCAGATGCCTTGCGCGGCGACCCATCAGCCAGCGAACGGGTCGAGAAGGCGTTGCGCGGGCTCGACGGCGCGGTCGCGTCACTTGAGCGTCGCATTCCCCAACTCGCAGCGAGACAAGCACTTCCGACCGTGGAGGAGTTCAACGCCGCGCAGCGGGAACGGCTGGAGGCTGAACGCGCCGAGCGCATCAACCGTCGACAGTCCCGGGTCGGAGCGACGACGTGATCACCGAGCCCGCCGGTCAATGCCGCGTATGTCACGGGCCATGCGCGACGTACAAAGGGTCCGTGCACCGTTGGACTTGTCAGTCGTGTCTTGAGCGCTACATCGCCGAAAGTGCCGCCAAGGCCGAGGCGAAAACCCGCGCCGAACTGGACAAACGCGCACGCAAGGCCGCACGGGCGTGGGAGATGGCCCCCGGCCTCAAGCATCGCATCGACACCGAGTCGATGCTCATCCGCACGGGCAGATAGGAGCAACGAAAATGGCAACAGCGAGAAACGGCAGGCCCACTGCGCAGGGCATCGAAAGCGTTGTCACGCAACCGCCAACACCGCCTCGTGCGCCGTACATCGCGGCGAGCAACCGGCGCCCTGACCCGTCTCCTGGTCGGTAAATGGTGGGCGCCGGGGTCGGGTGAATGGCTGCGGGCCTACCTGACCTCGGCGCTCACCACATCGAGCAGACCCCAACTAGTAGAAGGAAATCCGGCCATGACGACAATCGCCAACCCGCGCTTACCGACTCGCCCAGAGTTTGCGGCCAAGATGAAACCGGCTGAACTAGAACTGTTTGACCTTGGGACTCATGAAGCGGGACATGCGATCCGTGGTTTGCTCCGGGGCGGTGAGATCGCGACCGCCGGGGTGTACCAGGGACGCACTACCGGCACCCAAGGCCGCACCCGCTTCCGGCAGCCGTTCGCACACTTGGATTTTGCGAATGTTGCCTATGCCGGGCCTCATGCCCAGGCGCGCTGGCTCCACGGCGACCGTCCCTCCGTCGGTGCGGTCGACGCGGTGCTCGCCGACGGCGGCTGTCACGACCAGGCGGGCCTCCGCCGGGCGTTCGAGGCATCGGGTGGACTGCTCACTGTCGACCATCCTGCAGAAGATCACTTGATCCGGCGGTGCTGGCCAAGCGTTTTGGCACTCGCAGCCCAGCTCTTTCAACAGGGCGAAGTCGACCATGATGCCGTGTTGAAGTCCCTGGGCCTGACCCGCGCGAACGCCGCTATCGGCCTGGCGATGATCCGCAGCGGCGAAAGTCCACGATTGCACCTCGCACACCAACGTTTCTAACGCTGTACCACCACCGCCAGTGCCTGCCTCGGGGCCAAGCAGCGGTGACAGTCCCAAAAATGTTCGACCCCAACGACACCCGAGGATAACCATGACTACCACCGAGACCACCCAGACCGATATTGAGCGCGCAATTTTGGCCTTGTTGCCCGCCGACGGCAGCCTCGTCGCGTGGCGAGACATCCGCCCGCAGATCCCCGGCGGATGGTGGGATAAATCGGGAGCGCTCACCAACCTTCACGAGCGGTTCGTGGTTACCGTCGTCAAGGTCAGTGGCCGAAATTACGTGCGGATCGCCAGTGACTTCGACCGCGCAGCTGCAGCTGCCGAACGAGCCCGGCTGCAGGCCATTCACCCTCTACTTGGCCGATCAAACTGCCGAGACTTCGTGATGGCGTGACCTCGATGACCGCTGCCACCGCTACCGTTCCCAACCTCACCGCTGCCAGATCTATTGCAGCGGTGCGTTCCCGACGACGGCCGAAAACGCCGGCAACACTCGCAATGCGGCTCATCCCCGGGTACAAGATCACCCCAACGATTCAACTCATATCCGACGAGCTGGAGGCGGCGGTGACCGAGCCTGATGCCCGCGTGATCCTGACCTGCCCACCCAGGACCGGTAAATCAGTCCTGACCAGCCAGGTTTTGCCGGTGTGGGCACTGATGCGCGACCCGGACACCGAAGTCGTGGTCAAGTCCTACGGCGACGACCTCGCCGAGGAGCACTCGGCCGCAGCGCGACGGATGATCGCCGAACACCCCGAAGTGGTGGGGATCTCGCTGGCCGCAGATAAGAAGTCGGTCGGACGTTGGCGGGTGGACGGCCGTCCCGGCGGCATGCTCGCGGGCGGAATCCTCTCGGCCACTACCGGTTTCGGTAGTGACTTGCTCATCGTTGACGATCCGGTCAAAGGGGCTCAAGAGGCTGATTCACCGGCATACCGGCGGCGTCTGATCAACGAGTTTCGGGCCTCACTGCTGACCCGGCTCATGCCGGGAGGATCGGCCATCGTGGTGTTGACCCGCTGGCACGAACTCGATCTCGCGGGCGAGCTGCTTGCCGAGCCGGGCAGCCGGTGGAAACACATCAACATCCCAGCGGTATCCACGGCCGGTGTTCCCGACGCCCTGGAACGTGAACACACCGGCGTCGCGATGGTCTCGGCCATTGGGCGGACCGCCGAGCAGTTCGCCGAGATTCGGCGCGGTGTCGGCGAACGAACCTGGGCGGCCATGTATCTCGGTGTACCGAGCACTCCCGAGGGCGGCTTGATCAAGTCCCAATGGCTGGATGTCTGGCGGCTGCCGGTGCCGCCGTCGTCACCGGTCAAGACTGTCGTAGGAGTCGATCCGGCCGACTCCGGGCAGGGCGACGAGACGGGGATCGTCGCGGCATCCTTGGCCGCAGACGGCACCACCGCACTCATCGCCGACGCCTCCGATCGGATGACCTCGGATGAGTGGGCCGTGCGCGCGGTGCGCCTGGCTCTGGACGTGGGCGCGAGCGAGATAGCGGTGGAAGCATTCGCCGCCGGAACTACCTACGTGCGTGTGGTCAAAGAAGCCCTGGCTCGCGCCCGGACAAACAGGAGAATCCGCGTGACCGCGTGGCCCCCAAAAGGTTCCGGTCGGGGCCGTGGCGACTCCATGGCCCGTGCGGCGGCGCTGCTGCAGGCCCTGGAAGTCGGCACGTGTCGCCTCGCTGGTCGCCATCCCGAGTGGGAACAACAAGCCGTCGGATGGCAGGCCGGACAACACCAGCCCGACCGGGTGGCCGCGCTGGTCATCGCCCACGACGTGCTAACCCACGCAGCGCGGTCGGGTGTTCAGTTTGGTGTGCCCGTTGGTGATCCCATCGCCCTGCATTCGTACCTGTCCCGGAAGATCGGGGGATGACGCTATGACCCGGTTGAAGATCACCCGGCGCCGCCCGTTGGTGGAGGCCATCGTCGCCGAGTCCGGTGCCCGCCGACGGGCTCGGGAGCGCGGTGAGGACCCTGACCTGTGTCCCGAGGCCATCGCAGCCCAGGCGCTGGCGGAGCGGGACTGGATGCTGCGACGACGGATCGGCAACGGAGCGGGCTGACTACCCGCTGATTGACTGATCGACTAAGTCGATCTCCGGCGTATGGAGGCGACGAGCACCCCGAGGGCGAGAACCGCTGGAATCGTGATCTGCCAGACGATGAGAAGGAACATGGGGGCGTAGAAAAAGATGCTCACGAAGAACAGCCGGATGTAGTCGCCCGTGGCCGTTGGCGCGCTGTCGTGATGGGTGGCGATCAACCCGATGTACAGGACTGTCCCGGCAACCACGCAGACTCGCGGGCAGTCTTGGCCAGCTCGGTTATCTCGGGAGCCCACTGCCGCAGCTCCCTAATGCTCAGTGGCACGAGGGCTCAGAGCCCCGAACCGGCATCAGTGATGCCGCTCGCGTTGCCGGTGTCGGTCCTGACGTACTTGACTGCAGCCGTCTTGTGGCCTTCCGCGTGGGCGCTGAAATGCTGCCCGAACCGGGTGCCATCGGCCTCCCACCCAGCCAGCATCTCGGGCAACGCCGCAGCGGCAAGGCCAGAACCCAACTGCACCTGACCTGCCCTCGCATGCGTGCCCTGGTGGCTACTGAGAAACTCGCTGGCATGGGCATCGAGATGATCGGCAGTCAACCGCAGCTCGTCCGGGTCTACGTTCAACGGCTCAGCTGAGCTAGGCATCCGGGCCCCCTGCGCGTCATCGTCAGCAACTTATCGGCACAGTACCGTGCCTGCCAGGAACTGCACAGGATGAAGCGATACCGTGTGGTGTCGGTGGGCAAGCTACGACAAGGGTGTCTCGTTCACGTGAGTGCGGCTTCCATACTGCGTTGGATCCCGTCGCATTCGGCGCACATTGGCAGCGCATCCGGTAGCTGTCTGGGCACAAAGAACTTCCCGCATAGAGCCTTAGCCGGTATTCCGTTGACGTACTGGTCGGTCAAAAGCTCCCTATGCGTGTAATGCGCACACTCGCTCGGTCGTACCTGTTTCGGATGCACGTTGGACGGATCTTGGGCTGCTGCGATAATCCCGGCGATTTGAGCGCCGCCATCGCATATGGAGTAGATACGTTCGTTACCGGCGTGCCCCGGCGTCCAGCTGGCTTCCCTGCAATCGATCGCGCACATCGCCACGATCTCGGCGTGCTTAATTAACTCCTGGTGTTGCCAGTCGGTCGTTGTGACCTGGAGAACGATCTCGCCGTACCCATCGGGGTCGTCGTCGGCGCCTTCGAGGACCTCTACGTAGAGAGCGAAATCCGCGATTGCGACGCTGCCATCGAACGAGTAAAGCTTCCACTCAACAGTCAAAGCACCCTCGGTGCGCGCGAGGGCATCGAGAGTTGCATCGTGAACTCTGGTCTCCCACGCAACGAAGTCGCTATCCAACTCCTCACGGCGCAACCGATCGTGATCCTCATCAGTGGGCAAATACTTGCCTGCCCCATGCGCTGCGATGTCCGCGCAAAACGACTTGTAGAAGTCGCTTCGGTCGCCCTCTCGCCTAAGCCCACCCGCCACAAGCCATGCCTGACCGTTCGGATCGACATACACAGCACCGCGCCACCGCGTCGTCTTGGCCTTGTAGAACTTCGGATCAGACAGACCACTGATCGTCGCTCTGCGGATTTCTTCGTAGTTCTCGGTAAAGAGCTCGACCGTGTGGCGAATAAGGGGGTGGTCCAACGCCGATAACACCAGCCCACCGTCAACGCCCGTTCCCGCCAGACGCTGGTGCGAAGTGTTACCCCAGTCGTCAACCAGGTCGCTGCCCAGGCAGCGGAGCGTCGGACGTGCGAGACCAGCCACTAACTCATTATGGACGTGAGCGACCTCACGTTGTGTGGATACGCAGAGCGGCGAGTCGCCCGACCGCTACAGAGTGTCACCCTTCGGAGCAGCAAGCCGATTCAGCAGCTCGCTGCGGTTAGCGTCCCTGTGGGCGAACCGAGCCGCAAGATCCGCCTTGTCGCGGTCCGAAGCGGCCTGATACTCGCGTAGCGCTTCCAACTTGATGCGGTGATCTCTGCCGACGTTGGTGCTCCTGATGACACCAGCATCCAGCAGCTTGTAAAGATGGGTCCTGCTCATGCCGAGTATTTTTGCCGCCTGACTAGGTGACAGCTGCACTGAGTCCAGCAACACCGTCACGTCGCGACCAGATCGAACGCTGGCCACCAAGTACTCGAGCGTCTCGGCGAGTGCCGAGCCGGAAGGAAGATCTGACCGGGCCTTGTCGAGCGCAGCGAGTTGTGTCTCGTCAACGCTATCTGCGGGCAATGTCTTCATTTCAATCGCCCTCCATCTCAGATGTCATACCTGCCACAGATGTCACAGGTGTCAACCTGTAACCGAGGTTACAGGTTGCCGGTCAAGCCCGGAACACATTTTTGTATGAGCCGTGTAACAGTCAAATAGGTCGTCCGCCCGCGAAAACGTTCCAAAAGTCGTCTAGAGCGCCGAATCAAGCGACATCGAGGAAGGGTAGAACCGCCTTTTTCTTCGCTTGGCTCCCTAACGTTGCTTTGATAACGGAGTTCGGCCGGGCCGTATTGCACGTAAGTTGCACGCAGGAGTTGGAAAGTGCTCTGACCTGGTGCCCTCGGCAGGATTCGAACCTGCGACACCGGCTTTAGGAGAGCCGTGCTCTATCCCCTGAGCTACGAGGGCGGGGGGCCTGTGTGAATAGGTGTCTAAAACTCTAGCGGGTCGGCGGGGGCGCCTCCGACGTCGGCCGGTAGAGAGTCGAGAGGTGGTGCCGATGATGCCAGCGTGACCCGATGAGTTTGTTGGGACCTGTGTGACTGAGCGGTGGGTAGGCGGGTGCCCCGTCAGGCCGCGGCAGTCTTTTGATTGCACTGATACAGGTAGTGAGTGATGGCGTTGCGGCCCAACGCGAATCCGATCATGACGGCGGCTGGCGGCTGGCGGCTGGCGGTGTGGGCGGGCATGCGTCCGCCGTAGAGGGTGCGGTCGAGGGTGTTGTTGAGGCAGTGCCGCGGCGCGACGAGGCTTGAGTGTGCCCTTGGGGCATAGCTGATACTTCGCCACGTGAGTGTTGTAGAGGACTTTGGCGTGGCGAGCGGACCTGCTCGGCTCGGCTGGCTGGAACTTGGTGTAGCTGCGGCCACCGCTGTCTTTCTGTATCTAGTAGGCGGCGTGACCGCATACCTCGTGCCGGAAGATTTCCCCATTGCCCTCGGACATGTGAACTTCCTGATTTCAGGGCTTGCGCCGTTGGGAGGGTTTGCTGCTGCAGTCCTCGTTCGGATTCGTGATGTCCGTCCGTTCGGGTTGCGGCATACGAGTTTCCTGTGGCTGCTAACCGGCGTCGTAATCGGCCTGACCTGCTTCGGGCTTAGTTGGCCGGTTTCGGCGATTTTTGATCCGCTGTTTCCGGGGTCGGAGGGTGTTCAGCAGCCCTACCGTGATGCTGCTCGGTCGGGAGCAGTGCCTCTTATCGTGGCAGTGGGGCTGGGCGGTATCTTGACGCCGCTCGGTGAGGAAGCTTTATTTCGTGGTGTGCTTGCCACTTTCCTGTTCCGCTGGGGGAGCTGCATCAGCGTGGTCTTCAGCGCGGCAGTTTTCGCTGTGGCACATGGGATCAACAGCGTGATGCCTTTGGCCCTCATGATCGGTCTGGCCAACGGTGTCCTGCTGTGGCGCTCGGGTTCGATCTGGCCTGCTGTCATGGTGCACATCGCCTATAACAGTGCGGGCATCTTGTATCACGGGCTCGGATACTGACCGCGGAGATTAGAGGGATGGCCACCAGGTATGACGCGGTGAGGATCTTCGGGAACTCTCCCGGAGTACCGGCATGATCCCCATCCCGATCGCTCTGATCGCCTCGGCGACGTCGGGAGGGTCAACCACGGCAACCGCAATCCACGACATGGTCAAGCCCCACAGCAGATCGACCGTCACCAAAGGTGCTTCCGTGGGGGCACAGTCGACCGCATCCGTCAGCACGACTCTGACCATGCCGTCACGTCCGATCTCGCACGGTCCACCCTCGGCCCCGATCGCGTGCGGCAGCAAGGTCGGAAACTCGGCGGCCTCGTTGGTCCCCAGACGCAACCGACGATGGCGCAGCATCAGCACCGCGGTGCCGGCCAGAACGACGCCTCAGCTACACACCGGTCGACTGACGCGACACCGTCCCCGCTAGGACTAGCACCGAAAACCAGAGGCCCAACAGGGCGAGCCCGGCCGCGACCGGCGAGCCCCATTCGGCCACCAGACCTGCGAGTCCGACTCCGGCCGGGACGGCCACCTGCAGGCAGGAGTTCTGCAGGCTCAGCACCCGGCCCCGGATTCTGTCCGGGATGCGTTGAGCCTGTAGCACTCCCAGCACCGCTCCCAGTACCGAGTTGCTGATACCGAACAGCGCGGCGCCGGCGAACACCCAGCCCGGACCGGCCAGTGTCGCGAGCAGCAGGAATCCCACAGTCGTCCCGCTCAGCGCGCCGATCAGCCACCGTCGCCGCGACATCCGCGCGCTGACTACGGCAAACACCGTGGTGCCGACCAGCATGCCGACTGCCAGCGCGGTCAGCACGAAACCCAGTAGATCGGGTCGGGACAACTCGCTGAAGTACAGCGGTAACACCAGTCCCTGCAGGCCCCCCAGCGCCACCCCCAAACCCACGGTGAGGGCGACGGTGCTGATCAGGAACCGGCTGCCGCGCAGAGCAGCCGCGCCGGCGGTCAGTCGACCCAGCAGCGAATCCTGATTGGCGGCAGCACTTTCCACCTCTCCGAGCCTTGGTGGCAGGGTCGCGGTGACCAATGCTGCTGCTGATGATGTCGCCGCCGTCACGAAAAGCGCTGTGCTGCCCCCGAACAACGTCAGTAGTGTGCCCGCCGCGGCCGGCCCGATCACCAGCGCCGCCGAGGTCATCGACTGACGTAGACCGATCAGCCGCTCCAAAGGCACCCCGGAGTGCCGGGCCACCGCCGGCACCATCACCTGCCGGGCCGTCATACCCGGGACGTCGCCGAACGACCCAAGGATCGCCAGCGCCACCAGCCAGCCGATGGTCAGTCCGGTCGCCAAATCCACCAGTGGGATCGCTGCCACAGCGGCGGCCGACACCAGGTCCGAAATGATCGAACAGGTACGCCGGTTCACCCGGTCGATCAGCACCCCGGCGCACAGTCCGACTAATAGCGCAGGCACCGCGGTCGCCGTCGAGACCGCGCCGACACTGAGCGGACTCGCGGTAGCCTGCAGCACGATCAACGGCAACGCCACCGCCAGGATCCCGTTGCCGAGGAAACTCAGGAAATGTGAACCCAGGTAGGCAACGGCGATGAACGACATTCGTCCACCAGACGCTGTGCCGCTGCGGCACGGTCAAGTCGCTCTTGACTGTGCCGCTACGTCCGAGTGTTGGATGACTGGTGTGACGACATTGCTGAGCGATTCCGATTACGCGCGTGCCGAACAGATGCTTTTCCCGCACCGGGCCCGGCGCGTGCCGGGCACCGTGCTGACACCACAGTGGTTGGCCGACGGTGCCCGATTCTGGTACCGCATCGGAACCCGCTACGTCGCGGTCGATCCCGGCGCGAAGACGCGTCGTGCCGCCTTCAACCACGACGCGCTGGCCGCCGCACTGTCGGTGGCGGCGGGGCAGGCGGTGTCCGGTGCCGATCTACCGATACACGCCGTGGACATCCGGGCAGACGACACCGTACTGTTCAGCGCATTCGGCCGGAATTGGCAATGGGCGGACAACGCCTGCACCGAATCCGACACCGCCGCACCCATTCCGGGCGGGATCCCCTCGCCCGACGAACGGTGGGATGCGTTCCGCCGCGAGGGCAATATCTGGGTCCGCAACCGGGCCGATGGCACCGAACATGCCCTCACCGATGACGCCGAACCCTACTTCGATTACGGCGGTATGCCGGAGACTACCGGCGCGCGAGCACTGACACGTGCACTCGGCATACCGCCGCCGATGATCCTGCACTGGTCGCCCGACTCCACCCGAATCCTGGTTGCGCGCATCGATCAACGCGAGGTGCCCGAACTGGTGCTCGTCGAATCCAGCCCTGCCGACGGCGGCCGGCCGGTGGAACACCGCACCCGCTACACCATGCCCGGCGAGGACGCCGTTGCAACGATGACCTGGAACGTGCTCGACGTCGACCAACGCACGATCGTACGGCAGCAGACCGAGCCGACACCGATCATGCACAATGTCGCACTCCTCTACGCCTGGTGGTCGAGTGCGGACGCCGTTCACTACCTGCACCATTCGCGTGACGCGCGGACGTTGCAACTGTGTGGCCTCGACCCGTCGACCGGCGCGGTCAGCACGCTAATCACCGACACGGGCGAGACCCGGGTCGACGCGACCGTGCTGCTCGGCGACCCGCACATGGTGCGGGTGCTGGAAACCGGCGAGATCCTGTGGTGGTCGCAGCGCGACGGTTGGGGCCACCTGTACCTCTATTCGGCCGACGGCGCCCAGGTCACCCAGATTACCGCCGGGCCGTGGCTGGTGAGCAGCCTGTTGTGGGTCGACGAGGAGGCTCGACAGGTGTACTTTGCGGCCAACGGTCTGGTCGAGGCCGACCCGTATCTGCGGCAGCTCTGCCGAATCAGACTGGACGGCAACGGGTTCACCCGCCTCACAGATGACGATCTGGACCATGAAGCGGTCAGCCCGCCGCAGGGCGGCTACCTTGTGGATCGAGCCTCAAGCCCGAGCCGGCCGCCACGCTCGGTGGTACTCGACGGGGATGGTCGAGTGGTGGTGGAGTTGGAGACGCCCGACACCGAAGACCTCGAGATTCTGGGCTGGCAACCGCCGGAGCGGTTCCGGGCGACCGCAGCGGACGGTAAGACTTCCATCTACGGTCTGCTCTGGCGACCGCACGATCTGGACCCGGACCGCACGTACCCGATCATCGAACACATCTATCCGGGGCCGCAGCTCTACCGCGCCGGACCGATGTTCAACCCGCCGCACTATGGCGAGCCGGAGGCTTTCGCCGCGCTCGGGTTCGCGGTGGTGGCCATCGACGGTCGTGGAAGCGCGGGGCGCAGCAAGGCATTTCACGACCACTCCTATGGGGATCTCGGCAACGCCGGCGCCCTGGACGACCATATCGCCGCAATCCGCGAACTCGGACAGCGGTATCCGTGGCTGGACACTGCCCGGGTCGGGATTACGGGACAGTCCGCCGGTGCGTTCGCCGCGGCGCGTGCCGCGCTGCGCTATCCGGACTTCTACTCGGTGGCCGTCGCGGTCTCGGGCAATCATGACAACGCCCTCAACCTGGCGATGTGGGCCGAGCACTACCACGGCGATCTCAGTACCGAAGGCAAAGCGGCGATCTCGAACACCACGCTGGCCGCCAACCTGAAAGGCAAGCTGCTGCTCATCCACGGTGAACTCGATGACAACGCACACCCGTATATGACGATGCGGCTGGCCGATGCACTCATCAAGGCGGACAAGGACTTCGATCTGATCATGATTCCTGGTGCCGAGCACTCGCTGATCGGTTGGCTGCACTATTCGTTACGTCGCACCTGGGACTACTTTGTGCGGCATCTACACGGCACCGAGCCGCCCGGTTACCGACTACAGCCGTTGCTGCTACCCTCCCTCGGCTGACCGGCACACGATCTCACCGTCCCGCTTCAGCACATCCAGCTGCGCCGGGTTGTGCAAATCAGCCATAGCCGGTCGATCACCCTGTCCGTGAACCTTTTTCCACGTGGTGCGTCGACGCGCGAGGATGCCAGGTTGGGGGTGGGCATCCCGGACCGACTTCATGTCGGGCGCCAACCGTTCGGCGAGATCGCGGCGGGCCGTCTCGCCGGCATCGACGGGCAGATCAAACAGTCCGGGGCCTTGTAGGGCACGACCTACGTCTAGTGCTCCATCGAAGCACTATCAGCGGCCCAATGCACCGCTATGGAGCCCAAAATTGGCGTCCGATTCATCGTGGCTGAGATGAGGCCATGGGCCTGACAAGCCTTCACGCTGCGAAGGTCGTTGTCGCGGGGGCCGACGAAGGCGTCATGCTCGTTTGATAGCGCAGCGCGTTCCGGAATCGGCCCCATCGCGTTCCGGAACCGCGCACGGCACTACCACTGATCAGCTGCATCGGAATTTCAACACGTCCCCGAGGGCGGGGGACCGGCCTGCTTTATGGACTGAAATTGCCGGTCGTATTGCCGAAGCAGAGGGTACCTGGAGTCGATGGCTGGAGACCTTGGGGGCTGAGCGGGGCGAGATTGCTTGGTATGTAGTCTGTTTCAGGTGCGGGGCCGTGGATGAGCGGTCGGTGACGGGTGGGTGCGGGGCGATGCATGCCTAGGGGACGTCGGTCAGCGTGATTGCCCGGAAGCGCTGGATGAGGTGGGTGTCAGTGGCGAAGCTGTTGGAGTGTGCCGCGAGTTCAGGGTACGGGGACGCCCTCTTTGAGGAAGTACAGGCCCGCGATGGTGCCGTCGGGGTGCACGGTTAGCCTGAATTGGCCGGGCGCATGTTCCATCTGGAGAGGCACGTTGACCACGGTCAGCTCTCCGCGTTGGACATCTTGGGGATCGCCGTGCGATTGGTATGTGCCCAGCAGTTGTTGGTAGGTGATCCATGCTTGCCCTAGGGCAGGAGCCGACAGCATGTCCGCCATGGTCTGGTCAAAATAGGCTGTGGCAGCTGCATTGTCGCCTTGCGCGATCTGATCCAGCGTTGCTAGTGCCAGTTGGTCCGGGCTACCGGCAGCGCTCGCTGTTGGTGTGTCCGCTCCACCCCAGGCACTTGCACTCATGCCAAGAGCGCCGAGCACTGCCAGTGCTACTAGTGCGCTCGGCCGGGGGCTTCGGAGCGTTTGTGTTTGCCGCATAGGCCAAACGATAGTCCCCATCGCCTCTGGCTGTACGCCGTGGGCTTGCCGCTTCGGCGAAACGCGATGGGCGATCGTTCGCGTTTTTAGACGTGGAGAACCGGCGATGTCGGTGTTTCGGGTGGCCCAGCGTGCGGTGATCGTTGCCTGAACTCGTAGGTGCCTTAGTTATAGAGTGCAGACCCCCCGGGTATGTTTGGGGACTCCAGTGTGATTTGGCGATGTCAGACGGCGCGGACGCTAGTCACCGCGGACTGTCCGAGATACCGAACTGGCCAACATAGTCGCCCGTCCAAGCCCATAGATCGGACTCAGCGCGCGGATACGGTTGTAACCGGCCCTCTTTGGGCAGGTGTTGTAGTAGGTGCGCCTCACAAAGATCCTGCAGCGCTTTGTGATAACCGCTAGCGATATCTCCTAACGGTACGAGATCCGTTCTCATGTCGTCGTGGATGTATGGGGCCTGCTAACGGAAGATTCGTTTGAGTGCCCACAGTTCGGCATCCAGGGCTGCGATACCGTGCCGGACCGCGGCGATATCTTCTGGGCTCATCTGCGGTGGATTGAGGTGGGCGCGCCGCCCTTCCAGGCCGACGGCGCAGCCTTCGAGTATCCCGGCAAGGGCCCGGCCCGCAGTGGAGTTCGGGGCGGTGGCCGACTTGGATGCGCCTTGTTTGGAGGGCATGGATTGCCTTTCGTACGGGTGAACGGATGAATGCCGGTAGTGGGTCATGCGTCGTTGAGCTTGCTGATCTGTTTCGTTAAATCATGTTGTGACAAAGGCTTTTTGGCGGTATTAATGGCGCCATCTTCGGTAATAAACGCGTATGAGGGCGTCCGGGTGATACCGAAGCGGCTCGATATATTAGTGCTGGTGTCGATGACCTGCGTGAACTCCATGGGGTGGTTGCGAGTAAATGCCCGTAGCTCTGTAGCACTGGCTTTGATTCCGACCCCGACGAAGGTGATCTCCGGATGCTTGGCGGCGGCGGTTCGTACGATCGTGGCTTGTTGCCCGCATACGCCGCAGGACGGTTCCCAGAACCACAACACGGTCGGTTTGCCCCATAAGTCTTCTCCAGAAAACCCGTCCCCGTCCAGTGACTGGGCGATGAACTGCAGCTGCCAGGGCAACAGCGGCTCTGATGCCAGTGTTGATGCGTGCGGGTTGGCCGCGGACATCTGCTGCGCTGTAAACAGCGTGCGGGCTGGTGAGCATCCGGTTACGAGAACGGCGGCGGTGGTGAGAAGTATTGCGCTGTTTTTCAAGGTGATTCAGCTTTCCTGGCTAGTTCTAGGACTTATCGTGCGATGAGCTAGCGTTGCAAATATTCGGCCGCGCCCGCATGTAGATGCAGATCCCAGCCGTACCCGGCGAGGAACTCTGCGACTTGTTCGGGGTGTGGACCGAAGTGCCACAACTGTTGTGTCACAAACTCGTCGTAGCCAGCGCGGGCGTGGTACATGGCGAACCCGTCCACGAGAGCTTTGCGCGGGAATGTGAACGCCAAGTGGCTCCCCGGTGCCAGCTCGGGCATGTGCCGGAGCGTGCGTCGCGCCGTAGCTTCAGTCAGATACATCGACATCGCTTCCCAGGCCAAGGGTTTCGATGAGCTGCTCGTCGATGTACCGGCATGACATGCCTTCCCGCTGTCGCTGCTCTTTTTCCCGGTTGCGGCGATCATCGCCCGCCTCACCGGTGGCCAACGTGTGGCCCGAGCTCTCAGATGCGATGCCGGAGGCAGCAGACGAATCGCGTGTGGGTCGAGGATCAGCGTTGAGGTCTCGTGCTGCTCGATGGCGAGGATAAAGGCAGGAGCGTAAGCGCCGTATTCCACCGCTGAACTCATAGGCACCCTCAGCTCTTTGATCGGTCAACTCAGTAACGCCGACCAGGCTTCCCGGCACACCACCGCATTCCTCGCACGGCATCCGTCACCTTGAATCAGAGGGGCGCTGGCGATGTATCCACCGCATCTTCGCGCCACCACCAGCACCCGGCTCCGGCCGCTGCGCCGTGCGACGTGAAAGCAGCCGCCAAACACGGTAGCAGTATGCAATACTTTTTGTGGGTTATCGTTGCGGTCCCGCGGGATCGGCCATTTCCCAGCATCATCGGGCGCTGACCCTAGCGCCGAAACTTTTGCGGCCGCGCACTGTGGAACGGGCGGGGGCGCTGGCGGGCCTCTCCGTCGCATCAGGTCATACCCGCCAGCGCCCTCTACCGGCCGCGTCCGTAGTCGTGTCGGTGTGCGGCCCGCCGTATACAATAGCACTATGCAATAGTTGCTGTGCGGTATTGTATCACTCGGCTGAGTACTGGAGGGCTGTCCTGAAAGGGAAACGGTGTGACTGTTGACGATGCAGATCTAGAGGAATCGCTTGATGCCCTTACGGATTCGCTGTTGGTTGCCTCGCGGCTGCTGTTGGCCATCTCCGCTCGATCGATCGCGGAGGTAGATGAGACGATCACTTTCCCCCAATTCCGCACGTTGGTGATCTTGTCCAACGAGGGGCAGATCAACTTGGCCACCTTGGCCCAGTTATTGGGAGTGCAGCCGTCCACGACAGGTCGCATGGTTGACCGTTTGGTGAATGTCGGTTTGATCGATCGTCGGCCGCATCCGCGATCGCGCCGGGAGTTGGTGGTGGAACTGACCGCACACGGAGAAGGCGTGGTCCAGGAGGTCACCTCGCGCCGGCGGGCCGTTATCGCTGAGATTGCAGGCAAGATGCCCCCACGTGAGCGTCGCGGGTTGGTGCGGGCGTTGAACGCGTTTACCTCTGCTGGCGGTGAGCCGCCCGCTTCTGCTGGCCTGTAGGTACATCGATGCGCCACTTCGTCGGGCAGCTCTCCCTTCTTCATGGATGGCTGCCGGCGGTGGTCCAATTAACCACGGCAGCAGCACTTTTTGTGGTTCTGACGAGCCGCGCGCAGTGCAGGCGCGCAACAATGTTCTGGGGGCTTGTGGTCGGGGTGCTGCTGGCCGCGATGGCGTATAGGTATCTCGGGTCGGTAGGTGTTGCCGGCGACCCGGCGCCGCTGCAGCTGTGGTTGTGGATTGCCGCCGCCGGCCTGGTGTCGGTGCTCGCGGTCTGCTGGCGTGGGGTGCGGTGGTGGCGGCGCGCACTGGCGGTTGTGGCGCTACCCCTGTGCGTTGTGTGTGTGGGGCTGTCGGCGAATGCCTGGATCGGATACCTGCCCACGGTGCACGCCGCGTGGAGCCGATTCACGCTGTCCCCGGTGCCCGGTCAGGTCGACCGCGGCACGGTATTGGCCATGCAACTCGCAGGAGTGCAGCCACCTGCCGGTGTCATCACACCCGTCACGATTCCTGTTGGCGCGTCGAGGTTTAGTCATCGCACTGAGCTGGTGTACCTACCTCCGGCCTGGTTTGGCCGCGATCCGGCGCCCCAACTTCCGGTTGTGTTGATGATCGGTTCGGCCTTGAACACTCCGGCGGACTGGGTGTGGGCCGGCCATGCCGCCCAAGCCGCAGATGATTTCGCCGCCGGGCACGGCGGGAACGCTCCCGTCCTGGTGTTCGCCGATGCCACCGGGGCGTTTAACAACGACACCGAGTGCGTCAACGGCAGCCGCGGTAACGCGGCCGATCATCTCGTCAACGAGGTGGTGCCCTACATCGTGTCGAACTTCCGCACCAGCGCGGACCGCCATAACTGGGGTGTTGCCGGCTGGTCGATGGGTGGCACCTGCGCACTGGACCTGACAGTGATGCACTCCGAAACATTCACGACGTTCGTTGACATTGCCGGGGATGCAAGTCCCAATACCGGAGATAAGTCGCACAGCATCGCAACGCTGTTCGGCGGTGACAGCGAGGCATGGTCGCGATTCGATCCGGCCACCGTGATCAGCCGCCACGGGCGGTATCACGCGGTAGCAGGCTGGTTTGACATTCCTGGCGTTTCGGGGCGCCACCTGCCGACCGCCACAGGGATCGGGTCGGTCAGCGACGGCCCGCACGACGGCGTCGCGAACCCCGAGGGGCAGGATGTTGCCGCCAATTCGCTGTGCCAGCAAGCCAGCGCTCACGGTATCCGTTGTGCAGTGTCGACCCGACCGGGCCGACATGACTGGCCTTTCGCTGCACAAGCTTTCGCTGCCGCCCTGCCTTGGCTGGCAGGTCGGCTTGGCACACCGGACGCGCCGCGGATCGCGTTGCCCGGTCTGACGCCTGAAACCACTGTCACCGTCAAAGCCTCGGATCCATTGCACCCTGCCGGAAGAAGATAGACCACCACACAACGTCATTGACCAAACACCATAGATACCGAGCGCAACGATCAAGGAGCGCCATGCAGATCGTCAAGAACGTCCCGCTACCTTCGGGCCTGACCCGTGCCGCCTTCCGGATGCCGATCTACCTTTATCGGATCAAACTCGGATGGGTATTCGGACAGCGGTTGCTGCTGCTCAACCACGCCGGGCGCATCAGCGGCAAGCCCAGACACACCGTACTGGAAGTCGCCGAACACGATCCGACAGACGACAGCTACATCGTTGCTTCCGGCTGGGGCTCCAAAGCTGCCTGGTACCAGAACATCCTCGCTACGCCCGAGGTGAGCATCCAGGTAGGTACCCGGGTGCTGCTCGTGATGGCCCTTCCCCTCAGTAAAGACGAAGGCGGCGATGTCTTTGTGCGCTATGCAGCCAAACACCGCCGCGCAGCCCAGCACATGCTGCCCCGCGTCCTGGGGATTTCCGTTGACGGCTCGGAGGCCGATTTTCGGGAGGCAGGCCAAAAGATGCCGTTCGTGCGGTTTGTTCCACGACCCGACTAGCCGTGGAACAAACCGACTAGCACGACCTGATCTAGTTAGCTGCGATGCGCAGATACTAGCCACGACGGCAGTTGCGCACGCCCGTCAGAGCCGATGGTTACATTGCGATACTCGAAACCTTCAGGCAGGTGGCGGGGAACGTTCACCCAAGCTCGTGCACGCCGTACCTCGTCGACGACGAGGTGCCGTCCAACGATATCGCGTAGCTGTTGTTCAGTGAACGGGCGCGGGCCAAATTCGGCATCCGGGGGAAATGCCTCGGTCGCGAAAACAAGCGCAAAAAAATTGCCACCGGACTTCAGTGCCCTCGCCAAGCAGCGAACGTAGCTGTCCCTGAGTTCATGCGGCAGGCAGTGGAATACCAGACCGTCTACCACTGTGTTGAAATAGTCGATATATCCAATGTCGGAAGTTAAATCCGCCGTATCAAATGCGATGTTCAACCCGAGAATTTTGGCAGCTTTCTGAGCTTTTTCTATGGCGCTCTCAGATAAATCCAGTCCGACCACCTCATAGCCTTGTCCAGCAAGCCCTAACGAGGTCAATCCAACGCCGCAACCAGAGTCGAGGATCGGGCTCTCGAACCGTCCCTGCCGATGTAGAGCAGCTATTTCAGGCTGCATCTCTCCGATGTTCCAGCCCGGATCGCCAGGGGCGTAGACCGCTTCGCCCCGATACAGCTCGTTCCAATCCACCGAATTAACGTTAAAAGTTGGCATACCGTCGATATTAAGCACACGAAGCGGCCTCGGCAATAAGGTAATTTCAATCACCCTGATTATTTAGAGCAGCGAGAATATATCTCCGATCGCTGAAAGTAAGCTTTGTATAAATTGTGAGGTGCCTGAAAATCGGTAACAAATTGAATAAGCGTCGCTGACTGTTACTGTGGTGGCTCAAAGTAGTTACTTCCGTGTGTGGATATCAGTCGGGCGGTGCTCGGCAAAGCTGACGGTCAGTCCTCACGCAAGCTGGAGGAGACGGGAGGTGCGCGGGCGCGCACCGCCAGCCAGATGTACTCCAATGCGTGTCGAAATGCTGTACTGCTGCCAAGGGCTCATCAATGCCGTTGGTTCATGCCTACAGTTGCTATTGTCGGCGCCGGTATCGGCGGCCCCATCTCTGTAAGCCTTCTGGAGTCACATACTGCGATTGTCCCTAGGCGGCAGCTGTGTCGACCTGGCCTGCGTGTTGCTGGTTGGTGAATAGCACGGCAGAGACCACACTGCTCCATCGGCACTCTGCCAGAATCGTCGCTGGTGCCGCTCCTTTGTTCCTCGGGACACCCCCAAGCAAGGGAGCGGCACCACGCGAGGTGATACCGCGGGCGGGAGTTGATGAATGTCAGGCTGACAGGTGAGACGGCCAGGTGAAGATCGAGCCTTTCGCTGAATTCGGTCTCTATGCTGAGAGCGTTAGCGGGCTTTGTCTGTGGTGGGTGAACCCAGGGAACTGTGATGGCCACTCATGTGGGTTGCGGCCTGCCTCAGTGCTGTTGGAGGTCGGCCTCTGATAGGGCGGTCGTCTGATGGTTGACAAGTTAGCTGAACGAATCTAGGCTGTCATTAACCAGGATGTTTAGCAGTCTATGAGTTTTCTACGATTCGTTTAGACGCGAACGGCAGGCAGCCGTCGCGTTGGAGTGTGGGGGCATGGTGCAGGTGACGGACTGCCGCGAGTTTGGACGGCACACCGAGCTCAGTGCATATCCCCAGGCCGATCGCCCGCCGCGGTATCGCGCCCGAATCGCCATCAAGTTGGGTGTGCTGACCGTAGTTGTGGCGATCGCGCTCGCCACCGCATTTCGCGCCTCGGCGGACCCAGATGGCGGCGGTTCTGGCTCACCCTGCTGGGAAATAAAACTTCCGCAAAATATTCAAACCCTTTCGATTGCCCGTTAAGCGAGTTAATAGATATGAGAAGTGTGAACGATTTAAAAGTGATGGGGATTGAGGAAGGGCTGCTTGCAGTGAGAAAATGTAACCGCACTGCTGTCGCCGTGTTTTGCGTGGCCGTTGTCGTGGCGGGGTGTTCTTCGCGGCAGTCGCCGAGCGACACATCCGACACGCCAGCTGCATCGGTGACGGCGTCGTCGACATCTGCGGCCCCCATGGATGGGTGTGTGGCCAGTGATGTTCCGCGGGTCACGTTGGATGCCAAGGCGCCGGGCGAGCCAGTGTTGGCGGTGCCGGCGCCGCAGGGCTGGGAGTATTCGGCGGCGATGAATTCGCCGCTGATTCGCGGGGCGGTCGCCAATATTGGGTTGCGAGCCAACGATTTCACGCCAAACGCGGTGGTGACTCTGGAAGACCTGACAGGCAAGGTCGCTTCAGCGCAGCAGGGCGTTGAGGCTGAGATCGTCAGCGTGGAGCAGGGCGGCATGGCCGTTGAGTCCCGCGCTGCGGGGACCGTGTGCGGGCATCCGAGCAGCACGATCACCTACACCCTGCAGAACCGACCGGTGACCGCTTTGATCGCCGCAGTTGAGGATGGGCACAAGATCTGGGCCACGGTGCTGACCATCCAAACCACCGAACCCGCCAATCCCGCTTACACCGCAGGCAAGCGATCCATCCTGGATGGCTTCCAGTTCACAGTGCCCGGTAATAGCCACTAACTACCGCACGGCACTCGCATCTGGCACACCGGTCGGGAGGGATGCCGTGCTCCGGCTAGGACATACACGTCAATGAAGCAACGCACACCCACCATTTCTAGGGAGATTCGATGACATCGAGTGTTGTTACCGTTTTGCTGGTTCTTGTCGGTGTGGTGTTGGTGGTGTTGGGGCGCAGGGTTTCTGCTCGGCGCGCTGTAGTGCTCGGTGCGGGTGCCGCGGCGATCTTCCTGGCTGTTGTGGTGCTGGCGTCGTCGGTGGTCACCATTGTCGGTACCCGGCAGGTCGGTATCGCGACAGCGTTCAATCGGCCCACCGGGCAGACATTCAACAACGGGCTGCACTTCAAGGCCCCGTGGGTGCAGGTGCATGAGATGGATGGTGCGGTGCAGATCGACACCTACCAGGCCGTCGCGGGCGGTGACCGCCGGATCCCGGTGCGGCTGGGTAACAACTCGACCGCGTTGGCCGATGCCTCGATCCGGTGGCAGATCAAGCCGGACTCCGCGGACGAATTGTTTGTGCAGTACAAGACTTTTGACGGTGTTCGGGTGAACCTGATTGAGCGCAACCTCAAGGTCGCCCTGAATGAGGCGTTCGCCAAGTTCGACCCGCTGGACAAAAAGAACTTGGAAGAGTCTCCGCTGCCGAGTATCGCCGCTCAGGCGCTAGGTCTGCTGCGCAGCAAAGTCGGCAAGGAGGTCGAGATTCTGGATGTATCGGTGCCGACGATCGACTACGACGATAGGACCGAGGAGCGCATCAACCAGATTAACGAGGAGCGTGCGAATACCACCAAGGCCGGTCAGGAAGTGGAAACCAACAAGAAAAAACGTGAAGCCGCGGAGGAGCTCGCCAAGATGCCACCACCAGACTTGCGGATCTCCATTGCCAACTGCCTTAACAAGATGGCCGAAACGGGCAAGAACCTTAACTGCTTCCCGATTGGGCAAGGCGTGGTGCCAACCTTAAGCATCCCCAACCCGATCACAGCCCCCGAAGGCTGACTAACCGTGCCGCGAAACAATCAGTCCCGTTGTGCTGCTTTCATTTACACGTGACCGCTGTTTTGTCTTGACATTGCCGCCAGTCGGCAGCCAACCGTCGGTACCACGTGCGAGCGCTATCCGTTCTCATTGTGATGTTAGGACTGTGGATTTAACGGTGTTTCGGGCACTGACGCGCTGAGCGATGCTTGGTGAGGAAGGTGTCGTGATGAGGTCACTGGATGATGTGGCCAAGAAGAAGACTGAGCAGCAGGCTGCCGTCGGGCTGGTCCGGCCTGGTTAAGGAACCGGGCTTGGCGCTGACCGGGCCCGACGGGTTACTCAAATAGCTGACTAAAACGGTTCTGGAGACCGCGTTCAACGTGGAGATGACCGAGCGCCTCGGCTACGACAAACACGATCCGCCGGGCGCGGGGACGGGCTACATCTGCAACGGCACCCGCGCCAAGACGGTGTTGACCGACACCACCGGCGCGGTCGAGATCGATGTGCCCCGGGACCGGGGTGCGACTTTTGAGCCGCGGATCGTCAGCAGACGCCAACGCTGGCGGTCCGGAGTCGACGAAGTCGTGCTCTCATTCTACGCGAAAGGGCTTATGACAGGACAGATTTCAGCCCATTTCGCCGAGATCTACGGGGCGTCGGTCTCCAAGGAAACGATCAGCCGGATCACCGACAAGGTGATCGAGGAGATGAACGAGTGGACGGTACGGCCTCTGGATGAAACCCTACGCCGCGATCTTCATTGATGCGATCGTGGTGAAGAAGGTCCGCGACGGCCGGGTCGCCAACCGCCCGTTCTACGCCGCCATCGGCGTCACCCTCGGTGGGGAACGTGACATCCTGGGCCTGTGGGTCGGCACCGGCGGTGCGGGCGCGAAGTTCTAGATGAGCGTGCTCACCGATCTGCGCAACCGCGGGGTCAAGGACACATTCTTCGTCGTCTGCGACGGGCTCAAGGGACTGCTCGAGGTGGTCGGCAACGTGTGGCCCGTAAACAATAGCGCAAACCTGCGTCATTCACTTGCTGTGCAACACATTTCGGCTCACTTTCCGCAGGTATTGGGATGAGATCGAACGGGACGTGAAACCGATCTACACCGCCGTGAACGCCACCGGGGCCCGGTCGGCGTTCGACGAGCTGGCCCCGAAATGGGGGCAGCGCTACCCGGCGGTGATCCGATTGCGGGACAACGCCTGAACGAGTTCATCGCGTTCCTGGACTACGACGTGGAGATCCGGCCGGTGACCCGATCGCTGGACCCAACCGGCGTCGGCAGGGCACGATGGACGATGCGGTGGAAACCTGCCCTGAATGCGTTCGCGATCACCTTCAGCGACCGATTCCCGGCAGCTGAAACCTACTGATGGAAACCGCCGGAAACACCGTTAACGAGATAGTCCCTCCGGTGGCCACCTTGGACTCCCAGGTTGTCGCATTGAAAAGACAGTTCCGGTGAGGGTTCCCATTGGACCGGCCTGTCTGGGCGATACCGTTAGTCGTCGCGGCGACTTTCATTGCCGTCCGTGGTGGCAAGCACATGTAACAGCACCGGTCGCTATGAAGTGTCAAACCGGTTTGATGACAAAACCCTTTGATGAAAACTGGCGCTAACATAGCGCTCCCGCTACGGGTGTTCGTTGTTGTCCTGATTCTGGTCGCCTTCTTGGAGGAACCTATGTAGGGATTGCGATGTCTTTTGGGCCGCCGTTGAGAATGGTTCGAGCACAGTGTGGATGCCGGCCGCGCGCAGTTGTTGAGCATCGTGGCGGGTGTGTGCGGTGAGTGCGATCATGCCGTCGAACTGGCAGTCACGAAGAGCGTGCAGGAGAGCCAGATTCGTGTGCAATGTGGGGACGGCGCTGATGACGTATCTGATCCGGTCCAGTGGTAGCGCATCCAGGAGGTCGGTGTCCTCGGCGCTGCCGAATATTGCGGTGACACCGCTGCGGGTGTTGGTCTTCACTTCGTGGGGATCGAAATCAATGGCTAGTACGCGGTGGCCGTCGCTGCCGAGTTGATCAGCCAGATGGCTTCCGAATCTGCCAAGACCGAACAGCACGACGTCGAAGTCGTTGTCGGAGGTGGGGGTTTGTGGTCGGCTGTGTACGTTTCTGTCGACGACGGTCAGCGCTGGCCTGAGCCACCGGTAGATGTGCAGCGAATAGGTGGTCATATAGGTCGATGCCGCGATGGTGATGAGCCCTACGACCGTGATCAGGCTGACGGTGGCGTTAGTGATATGGCCAAGGCCAACTCCGAGCGCGGCCAGGATCCACGAAAACTCCGATATTTGCGCGGTTGGCAGCGCGGTCAGGACACTGACACGTGTCGGATAGCGCATGACCACCATGAACGCAGCGACGATAAGTGGCTTTCCGACAAGTACGAGTGCAACGAACACGGCAGCGGCGGTGATTTGACTTGTTAGATCGACGAATTCGATCCGCGCGCCCAGGTCCAGGAAGAAGAACAGCAGCAGGAAATCGCGCAGACTCGACAGCCGTGCTCCCAAGGCATCACGAAATCGCGTGCCGGCCAGGGAGACCCCCGCCAGAAATGCCCCCACCTCGGAGCTGAAACCCAGCCATTGGCTCAGGGCTGCCACTGCCGCAGCATAGGAAACGCCGAAAAGGACCAGTAGTTCTTGTGATTGGGCGACATAGGGCAACAGCCACGGCAAGACGTAGCGCATCAGCAACCCCAGTGCCCCGAGCAGCCCGGCACCTTTCAACAACACGATCGCGACACTGACTCCGGCGCTGTGCCGTGTACCGCCTGGCCCGACGGCGGCCAGGACGATCATCACCAGGACTACGAGGATGTCCTGGACGATGAGGAAACCAACCGCGATCCGTCCGTGTAACTGATCGAGCTCTCGCCTGTCCGACAGCAGTTTCACAATGATGATCGTCGACGAGAATGCAAGCGCCACAGCGATATAGATCGCGGTCACGGCGTCCATACCCAATGCCAGAGCCAGCCCGTACCCGAGACCGACAGTAACAACCACTTGGCCTAGCCCCGTGACCGCGGCGACGGGACCGGTGCTGCGAATCATGTGCAGATCAAGTCGCAGGCCGACGGCAAACAGTAGGATCGCTATCCCGAGCCGGGCCAACAGTTCGACCGCGCTGTCGGCGCGCACCCAGCCAGTGCCGATCGGCCCTACCGCTATGCCCACTACGATGAACGCCATGATCAAGGGCTGACGTAGCCGCAAGGCCAGCAACCCGACAACGGTGGCCAGCGCCAAAACCGCCGCGATGGTGGGGAATGAATGCGCGCCCATGCTGAGGTATTCAACACCCGAATTGGCGTCTTGGCGGGGATCCGGCGGTCGGCATCACCGCGGAGTCGAAACAGTGTCCGAATCTGTCATGAATTATTTTGCGCTGAAAAATGTTTCGCTACGACGGTGGGCTCTGTTCGTGCCAGCGCTCAAGCAGGGCCGGGATTTCGTCCATGAGGAATGTATAGAAGGCGTGCATTTGGGCCAGCCGGTGGTGCGCCAACTCGTCGGGCGACGTCGCGGCCATCCCTTCTCGTGCGGCAGTCAGTACGGCGTTGGTGACTTGGTTTTGGTTGGTGTACTGGTTCGCCCAGGCGTTCTCGCACAGCCGGAAGTGGTCGCGGCGTGACCCGGGGGGACGGCACCCGTTCTGCCAGACCGGCCTCGGTGAGGATGCGCAGCGCGGTGGAGATAGCGCCGATGCTGGCATGCAGCTGCTCGGCTAGCTCTCCCATGGTGATGGTGGGCTGTTCGGTGAACAGCAGGGCTGCCAGCGTGCGGGCGGTCATGCGCTGCAGTCCATGGCTAGAGAGCACAAGCGCCATCGTTTCGGCGCCGGCGGGACCTCCCTTGCCGGGTTCCGGCATCACGCCCCCTAAGTCTTCTGTAATTACTGAAAGTTCAGTATACTGCTCGGTGGTGTTCCGGGAAGCCTGGTCGGAGATGGAGTTGTCCGTTTCTGCAGTGCCCGGTGAACCTGGTGTGCTGCAGCTTTTTTGAAAGGCTATGCACCGCCTCATGACTTCTGCTTTAGGCAATGATGCCGCGTATTCGGTGGGTACAGATGTGATCTGCGTGCGTGGGCTGACCTTCACTTATCCGAAGAGTCCAGAGCCCGCGATCCGGGGGATGGACTTTTCTGTGGGGCCCGGGGAGATATTCGGGTTCCTCGGGCCTAGCGGAGCCGGGAAATCCACGACGCAGAAACTGTTGATCGGGTTGCTGCGCGGTCACGGCGGCCGCGCAACGGTGTGGGGGAAGAGCCCGCAGCAATGGGGGCCGCAGTATTACCAGCGCATCGGTGTGTCCTTCGAGCTGCCTAATCACTATCACAAGCTCACCGGCGCTGAGAACCTGCAGTTTTTCGCCTCTTTGTATGCCGGCAAGACCCGCGCGCCGGCAGAGCTACTCGATGCGGTGGGGCTGTCCGATGCCGCCGACATCCGGGTGGGCAAATACTCCAAAGGAATGCAGATGCGGCTGACGTTCGCCCGGTCTCTCATCAACGACCCTGAACTACTGTTCCTGGACGAGCCGACCTCGGGTCTGGACCCGGTCAATGCACGCATCGTCAAAGACATGATCTTGAGTTTAAAAGCACAGGGTCGCACCATATTCTTGACCACTCACGACATGAACACCGCAGACGAACTCTGCGACCGGGTGGCGTTCGTTGCCGATGGTCGCATCGCAGCACTGGACACGCCGGCCGAGCTGAGAGTCGCACGAAGCCGTCGCATGGTGCGCATCACTTACCGCGGCGCCGGCGGGGCACTGCAGAGCGCCGAGTTCGGGATTGACGGACTGGCCGACGACCCGCAGTTCCACGAGCTCGCACGCAGCCGCCATATCGAGACCATCCACAGCACCGAGGCCAGCCTGGACGACGTCTTCGCCGAAGTCACCGGAAAGCAGCTCGCATGAGCCGGCTGGCCAGCGCATTGCGGCTAGAGCTCACCCTGCAGGTGCGCCAGAAATTTCTGCACGCCGGGATCTTCTCCGGTTTGATCTGGCTTGCGGTGCTACTTCCAATGCCCGCCTCACTGCGCCCCGTTGCTGAACCTTATGTCCTGATTGGGGATATCGCGATTATCGGGTTCTTCTTCATCGGAGGCACCGTCTTTTTTGAGAAGCAAGAACGCACCCTGAGCGCCCTGGTCTGCACGCCCCTTCGCTTCACCGAATACCTGGCGGCTAAACTCGTTGTACTGGTTTCGATTTCACTTACTGTGGCCATCGCGGTGACCACCCTCGTGCACGGCACGCACTATCGGCTCGCTCCAATGGGCGCCGGTGTGGTCTTGGGCACGCTGCTGATGCTGCTCACCGGGTTCATCACCTCACTGCCGTTCACGTCGGTGACCGACTGGTTCATGGCCACCGTCATGCCGCTGGCTTTCATGCTGATACCGCCAGTTGTGCACTACAGCGGCCTGTGGCCCAACCCGGTGCTCTACCTGATACCCACCCAGGGTCCGCTGATGTTGCTGGGGGCCGCCTTCTGTCAAATAGAAGTGACACCATGGCAATTGGTATACGCGCTGAGCTACCCATTTGTCTGCATCGCAGCCCTGTGGATACTCGCCCGGCGCTCATTCATCCGCTACGTCATCGAACGGCCCGGTGAGTAATTATCATGAAAACCGCTTTGGCATCTGCATTTCCGCGAATCAACACAAAAGCGTTAGCCGCATTCGCTCGCAACGACCTGCGCGGCACCTACCGTGACCCGCTGCTGGTAATGCTGGTCATCGCTCCAGTCCTATGGACCAGCGGAGTGGCGCTGCTGACGCCGCTGTTCACCCGGATGCTCAACGACAAGTACGGCTTCGATCTGGTTCCCTACTACCCGCTGGTACTCACCGGGTTCTTACTACTGACCAGCATCATCGTGCCCGGCGGGCTGGCAGCATTCTTAGTCCTGGACGAAGTCGACGCTGGAACCCTGACCGCGTTGCGGGTAACGCCGGTGCCGCTGGCGACATTCTTCGGGTACCGGGCCGCGACAGTTGCAGCAATCACCACCATCTACGTGGTTGCCACCATGTCCCTGAGCGGCGTACTGGCGCCGGGCCTGACGGTCTCACTCATACCCATCGGCATGCTTGCGGGCCTGTCAGCTGTCGTCACCTTGCTACTCATTATCACTTTGGCCAACAACAAGATTCAGGGACTGGCCATGCTGCGGGCCCTGGGCATGCTCATGGCCGGCTTACCGTGCCTGCCCTGGTTCATTAGCTCAGGCTGGAACCTTGCCTTCGGGATGTTGCCCCCGTACTGGGCGGCCAAGGCCTACTGGGTGGCCGGCGAGCACGGCACCTGGTGGCCCTACCTGCTGGCCGGTGCCCTTTACAACAGCGCCATCGTGTGGCTACTCCTGCGACGATTCCTAGCCAAACACAACCAGTAACCAATTGGCGTACCGACAAAGACTTTATGCACTCGGCGGATTGTCTCAGGTCAGCAGGGTTGGCGCACAATGCTATTCACGTGAGACCGCACATCGAGCGGGGCGATGCCAAGCCAACCCGGAGGCAATCGGCCCCGGCCAAACTGGCCCTGCACGCCGATCTGCGTGACCAGCGGGCCTATGGCCGACTAGGCGATTTTAACCCTACCCTTCCGTGAGGGTAGGGTTATGTTCCAGCTGCTGGCACCGATTCCTGGTCGCCAGTTTCCGATGGCCGTGCAGCGCCGCACTTGCCGTACATCCCCGCTGTAGACGGGTGTTGTTGTGCTGCACTGTGAATGGAGCCGAGTATGACTTCTGGCCAAATGCCTGCCGCGTCGGGGATTCGTGAGGCGGGCGACCCGAGTACGTCGGTGTGGGCGGCGCTGCGGTCCTGGTCGCGGATGCGCACCGAAGTGCTGGCCGGGCTGGTGGTGGCGTTGGCGCTCATTCCTGAAGCGATTTCATTCTCGGTGATTGCCGGGGTCGACCCACGGGTCGGTCTGTTCGCGTCGTTCACGATGGCCGTGACCATTGCGATCACCGGTGGGCGCCCGGCGATGATCTCGGCAGCCACGGGCGCGGTGGCACTGGTGATCGCCCCTGTGGCCCGTCAACACGGCATGGATTATCTGATCGCCACGGTCATCCTGGCAGGGATAATCCAGGTCACACTCAGTGTGCTGGGAGTCGCGCGGCTGATGCGGTTCATCCCGCGTAGCGTCATGGTCGGCTTCGTCAACGCACTGGCCATCCTGATCTTCACTGCCCAGCTGCCGCACCTGATCGGCGTACCCGCCTTGGTGTATCCGTTTGTCGGGGTGGGCCTGCTGATCATGGTGCTACTACCCAAACTGATCACCGTGATACCGGCACCGCTGGTGGCGATCGTGACCTTGACCGCTGCGGTGATCGTGTTCTCACTAGATCTGCCCAGTGTTAGCGACGAAGGCACCCTACCGTCGAGCCTTCCCACGCTACTGATCCCGCATGTGCCCGCGACTATGCACACCCTGGGAATCATCGCCCCCTATGCCCTTGCGATGGCGCTGGTGGGGCTTCTGGAATCGCTACTGACCGCCAAGCTGGTCGATGACATCACCGAGACCCACTCCAACAAAACTCGCGAGGGCTGGGGCCAGGGCGTGGCCAACATCGTCACTGGGTTTTTCGGCGGTATGGGCGGATGCGCCATGATCGGCCAAACCATGATCAACGTCAAAGTCTCCAGCGCCCGCACCCGCATCTCGACATTCCTGGCCGGGATGTTCCTTTTGGGATTGGTTGTCGGACTGGGCGATATCGTCGGCCGCATCCCCATGGCCGCCTTGGTGGCCGTGATGATCATGGTATCCGTGGGCACGATGGACTGGCACAGCATCAACCCGATGACCCTGCGCCGCATGCCCCGCAGTGAAACCCTGGTTATGGTCGCCACCGTGATCGTCACCGTCATCAGCCACAACCTGGCTTACGGCGTCATCATCGGTGTGCTCACCGCCATGGTGCTGTTCGCCCGCCGCGTCGCCCACATGGTCACCGTTCACAAAACCGAACAACCGCAACAAGACTCAGCCACCAGAGGCACGGTGGTGTATAGAGTCACCGGGGAGCTGTTCTTCGCCTCGAGTAACGATCTGGTTTACCAGTTCGACTACACGGGCGACCCCGATCACGTGGTCATCGACATGACCGATTCCCACATCTGGGATGCCTCCACCGTCGCATCGCTGGACGCGATCACCACCAAATACCGGACCAAAGGAAAGCGCGCGGAAATCGTTGGCCTCAACCAAGACTCAGCCCTACGCCACGGCCGCCTCACCGGGCAACTTGGCGGCGCCCACTAATCTTGCACGACAGTTTCGAGGGCTGGCTACAGTTGAACAGCACAAGAAACAAGCAGGTACACAATGTCGGAGGTGCGCCGCACGGTGGCTGACGCAGGCAACGCGAACATGCAGATCGGGCAAGTCGCTGCCCGCACCGAACTATCGATCCGCACCATCCGCCACTACGACGAAGTCGGGCTGGTCACCCCCTCCGCACGCAGCAGCGGTGGCTTTCGGCTCTACACCGAGGCCGATGTCGAACGGCTCCTAGTCATCCGGCGCATGAAACCCCTCGACTTCACTCTCACCGAAATGAAGGACCTCCTCGAGGCCATCGACACCTTCAACACCCCAAACGCGACCGCAGCCCAACAATCTGCCGCAGCTGACTACCTGCAGCAATGTCGGGCTAAGACGCACGACAGCATCACCCGGCTACGCAGGCACCTGGCCTACGCCGAAGAACTCAACCACATCCTCACCACACGAGCCGGGGTTGGTCACAGCAGTCAGTAGCGGTATTCCCGCGCGGGGGTCTGGTGACTGGACCGGCCAGACCGCCGTGTGCCGCTGGTGCCGCGGCGAACTATCAGCCGGACGTGGCCTTTGGGGCCGCGCGTAACGGACGGGCAGTGTCCGGGCTCTGTTTCTCCTTTGTTTACCTATCCGTTATGTGAGCCTCTTAGACATTCCACCTGTACCCCGAAGGGGTAGCGGGTAACCGCTGTCGAGTGCTACTGCGGGTTCCTGGGATAGGCCCCCCGAATAAGACAACTGAGAGGCAATGCCGACACATGCTGAAAAGCCTTGTCACCCTTACTGCTGCCTGTACGCTCGGCGCGACCGCACCGTTGGCCCTGGCCGATCCGCCAGGGGGCGAACCGCTGCCCGACAGTGTCCCGGCGGCGGCGGCGGCCGCCCCAGACCCTGTCGCGGCCCCTCCTGTCGATAACGGTGCTGTTGCGTCGGGTGAGCCGGGCGCACTGCGTACGCGGGACGGCTGGATCCTGGCGGTTGCCGCCAAGGATGAAACCCAGCTGCCCGTCGCGCCGCTGACCACGGCCCTGTCCTCGCGTGAGTATCTGGTGGGTGGCACATTCATTGGAGCTATCAAGGGCTCGGGCACGACGAAACTGACGGACGGTATTCTGGAGGCCGGATACCAAATCGGTTGTGGCATAAGCGCCGACACCGTCGACTTGCGATTTGGCGGTGGCATCACACCCCAAATCAGCCCTGCGGGCGCACCCAGCGTCGCCGGCAACGTTTTCGCCCAGATCCGACCCACCCTCAAGCCGGGCACGGCGACCATCATCCCGGTCACCAAGATGGCCTTCGAAGAGGAGACCACCGCCCGCGTCACGATCAACGCGTTCCGCATCAAGATCGACAGCTGCGTGGGCCAATCCTTCATCAGGTCCTACGCAATACTCACCAGCTCGACCGAGGACACACAGGACGTGGTCACCTACATGGGTGTCACCAAGGCTGTCTGAAATCTTAAGCCCCCCAATCCTTCTCAACCTCCCCCTTGATAAGCCCGAGAGGCCAGGAACATCATGCTCAAGACTCTTGCTGCACTCACTGCCGCGTGCACATTCGCAGCCACCGCTCCGCTGGCGTTAGCCGATCCTGAACCGGTCCCGGCGCCCGCACCCGCGGCGGCAGAAGGTCCGGTGCCGCCACTGCCTCCTGCCGACGGTGAGCCCGGCCCACCACCGGATAACGGCATCGTCGGCTCGGAGCCGCCGAGCGTCGTCACGACACCTGATGGCTGGATGTTGACGCTGGCCGCCGAGGAGGAGACCCAGCTGCCGATCCCGCCGCTGACCACAGCCCTGTCCTCACGCGAGTACCTGGCCGGAGGCACCTTCATCGGCACCGTCAAAGGCAGCGGAAGCACTAAACCCAAGGGCGGAACAATAGAGGCTGGCTACCAGATCGGCTGTGGTATCGCGCTAAGCGCTGTCCGCCTCACCGGAAGCATCGGTTTGTCCTCATCCATCGGCCAGTCCGGGCTCGGCAACATCAGCATGCCACTCGTGGGCAACGTCGAGGTCAGGCCTAAGCCCGGCGAAGTCATCAATGTCTCGGTAACCAAGAAAAAGTTCAAAGGCAAGCAGACCCGTGTCACGCTCAAGGACGTACACATCAAGATCGACGGCTGCGTGGGACAGTCGTTCCTGCGTTCCTATGCGGTCCTGACCAGCAAAGGCAGCGGCACCGAGGACATCGTCGGCTACTACGGCGTCACCAAAACCGTCTAAACCCGGACCGCAGGAAGGTGCACAGATACCCATGATGCTTCCCGCTCTTTCATCCCTAAGGATTGGGGTTGCCGCAGCGCTGACAGCTGCTGCTCTGGTCGTCACCGCCGCTACCTGCGAGGCTGATCCGGGCCCCGATGTACCGGAGCAGCCGATAGCTCCCGTTAGACCACCTGGTTTGCCGGAGCCTCCGCCACCGTCACAGATCGGCAATCCGCTGGCCATGGCGGGCACCGAACAGGGCCCCGGGGGCGTACCCACCAACCTAGGCATTGCGGGTGATCCGAGCCTGCTGGGCCAGAACACGGTGCCAGCTGCTCCCGGCGGCGCTGGCCCGGTCACGGTCCCGGGCGCCAACGCCCTCAATAACCAGTATCTGCTGCCGCAGAACCTCATGCCGGCGGAGCCTGGCAAAGGGGAAATCTACGGGGTCGCCCCCGGTGAAGAGAACGCCGATGTTGCCGGAGGCGATTACCTGCGACGGCTGTGGCATCAACACCAAGACGGCCAGCTCGGAGGCGGGCTGCTGGGCCGACGCCCCAAGGAGGAGCTAAACCAACCTCTGCCCGGCACCGCGCCCCTGCCCGGAACTCGGATCCCGGGCTTGGGCGACGACGCTCAGGGGCCCGCCCCAGAACAATGGCACTGGACCCCGCCCGAACAACCGGAAAACGCTCCAGTAGTTCCGCCGCCGGCACCCGTTGCTGGACATGCCTAACCAGGCTGCGGTGCCGTGGCAGGGCTCAGACCTCGGCCACAGCAATCTGTGCCTGTTCGGTCATCCGGCTGTCGATGCGTCAGGCTCCCGACCGTACCGAATCCGAGTGCTTGCGGCAGAGACGGTGAGTAGCTGATTGATTAGACACGGAGTGGTTGGATATCAGAGCGGATGTCGTTGCCACGATTGCCAAACGGCCGAAGCTAGCCGGGTTCGCTGTATTGCAGAAGCTGAGCGCGCACGTTGGCGTGACGTCGAGCAGACGGCCAGCGTGCGCCCGGAAAGACGCAGAACCGATGTTTCAGATTGCATCGGCACTCGTCGGTATCAACGGTGGACAGTGTCGGAGATCAGCATTGCCCTGAACCAGTCGCTACACCACGAACAAGTTGCCCACCTCACGGGACGTACAACAAAAGCCGTGCGCCGTATGCGGCAAAAACTTAACCCGAACTTCTGATTGAACGCACCTAAGCGGGCTCGGTTGTGCATGAACGACGTTCGTAAGTACCTGCGCAAGCACCTAGTCGGCTGGGCCTGCCCTACCGGGCGAGATCGGCGGCGAGTTGTTGTATGCGATCGGTGATGTCGTCGCGGATCAGGCGCATGCGTTCGATGCCGTCGATTCCGCGTTCGGAGGGTTCGTCAGTGTCCCAGTATTCGACGCGGACGCCGTCGGCGGCGTCGAGCTTGGCTTCCCGGCCCAGCACCACTACCCGATCGACGCTGCGTAGCAGTTCCGGGTCGATGGGCCTGGGGTGTTCGCCGGTGATATCGACCCCCACTTCCAGGAGTGATTCGGCGGATAGTTGGTTGACGGCTGCGCCGGGCTCAGTGCCCGCCGAGTAGGTGTTGATGCGCTCTCCGGCTTCTTTGTGCATGAGCCCGGCCGCCATTTGAGACTTACCGCCGTTGCTGCGGCAGATGAATAGCACCGAGGGCTTGTCGCTGGTCACTGTTGATCGGCTCCTTGAGTTGGAAAGTTCGAACTCTGTTGTGCGGGAAACAGATACAGGTAACACCGGCTGCTATCGCGTCGCGGCCACATCCAGTTCGGTCAGCAGGCTACGGACACGCCGTTCGATCTCATCGCGGATCGGGCGGGTCGCATCGGCCGATTTTCCGGCAGGGTCGGGCAGGTTCCAGTTCTCGTAACGCTTTCCGGGAAAGACCGGGCACGCGTCCCCGCAGCCCATGGTGATGACGACGTCGGTGGCCTGCACGATCTCGTCAGTCCAGGGTTTCGGGTATTCGCCAGTGATATCGATACCAGCTTCAGCCATCACCTCGATGGCGGCGGGGTTGATTTCACGACCCGGCTCACTGCCACCTGACCAGGCCACAGCCTGATCGCCGGCCAGGTGGTTGAAGAACCCCAGCGCCATTTGGGAGCGTCCGGCGTTGTGGGTGCACAGGAACAGCACGGTGGGCTTGCCGTCGCTGACCTTGCCTTCCACTCGTGCCAGTGCGTGTAGGCGTTGGTGGGCGAAACGTTCGGCCAGCAGTGGAAGGAAGTTGGGAACGGTGGCCCGGCCTGCGAATTGCTCGTAGGACGAGTACAGGAACCGTTCGATCGTTTCGGTGCCGAAGGTGCCGTCAAACTCCGATTGCAGCCGGGTGGCCGCGGTGCGCAGAGCATGGCGCTGATCGATCGACAAATCCGTGCGCAGATTGTGTGTTACGGGGCTCTCGGTCATGTCCTACTCCGTCACGCTTGTGGTGGAAGGGGCGGGCGAAACCTGCTGGGAGGCTGGAGTGGTGAATCGGTGGCGTACTGCCAGCGACACGTACACCAGGGCCACCAGAACAGGAACTTCGATCAGGGGTCCGACGACCCCGGCTAGAGCTTGGCCGGAGGTGGCGCCGTAGGTGGCGATCGCGACTGCGATGGCCAGCTCGAAGTTGTTTCCGGCCGCGGTGAACGCCAGTGTGGTGGTGCGCGCATAGCCCAGGCCCAGGGCTGCACCGAGCAGGTAGCCGCCGCCCCACATGATCGCGAAGTAGGCCAGCAGCGGTAGCGCGATCCGCGCCACGTCCCAGGGCTTGGAGGTGATCTGATCGCCTTGCAGGGCAAAGAGAATCACGATGGTGAATAGCAGCCCGTACAAGGCCCATGGCCCGATCACCGGCAGGAACTTCGACTCGTACCAGTCTCTGCCCTTGGTGCGTTCTCCGATGCGCCGGGATAGGTACCCGGCGAGCAACGGAATGCCCAGGAAGATCAGTACGGACTTGGCGATCTGCCCCGGCGAGGTGCTGATCTCGGTTTGAGGCAGGTGCAGCCAGCCGGGCAGCACCGACAGGTAGAACCACCCCAGCACCGCGAACATGACCACCTGAAACACCGAATTAAGCGCCACCAGCACGGCGGCCGCCTCGCGGTCCCCGCACGCCAGGTCGTTCCAGATGATCACCATGGCAATACATCTGGCCAGTCCCACGATGATCAGGCCGGTGCGGTATTCAGGCAGATCGGGTAGCAGCAGCCACGCCAGGGCGAACATCAGCGCCGGGCCCAGCACCCAATTCAGCACCAGGGAGCCGATCAGTAGCTTGCGATCGCCAGTGACGGTGTCCAGGCGGTCATAGCGCACCTTGGCCAGCACCGGGTACATCATGATCAACAGCCCAATCGCGATTGGCAGCGAAACCCCGTCGACCTGAATCTTTTCCAAGGCGGTATTCAGGGCAGGGACGCCCCGGCCCAGCAGCAGCCCCACAGCCATCGCGACACCGATCCACACCGGCAAGAACCGATCCAGCGTCGAGAGTTTCCCGGCCGTCGCAGGCGGGATCGGGGTGGTTGCCCGGTTCATCGAGTCGTGCAGCACGAGGGGGCCGCCTCGACTGTCTCAACATCGGCAGCATCGTTCTCGGGTACGGCGTGATCACAGGCACAGGCCTCGCCTTGGGCGAGTAGTTCCGGAGTGGTCCCGAAGGTCTCCGAATCGGCTAGAACCGTGTAGATCTCCCACTTCTCGGCATCAGGGGCGGTGACCCACACCTTGTCCTGGGTGGCGAAACAGCACGTCGTGCCAATCTCCTCCTCGGTGAACATCCCGGCATCGGTCAGGCGGGCGATCTCCGAATGCACCTGCTCGCTCGACTCGACCTGAACCCCGAGATGGTTGATGGTGCCGCCATGGCCAGGGTTCTCCAGCAGCACCAACTTCAGCGGCGGTTCATCGATCGCGAAGTTCGCATAGCCCGGTTTACGCTTGGCTGGCTCAGCACCAAAGAGCTTGGAATAGAACGTGATTGCCTTATCAAGATCATCAACATTGAGGGCAAGCTGTACACGGGACACTGCGCCACCTCCACAACTAATGAGATATTCATCGAACTAGTCGGATAGCCGCAAGTATGCCACCTCTTTGACATATGTCAATGCGGCGGGGAGAATCCGTTGTATGCCCAAAGCCCTGCCTGTGGTGGACACCACTAGTCCGGTGTGTTGTGCACCTGTGGCTGCTGGTCCAATGTCCGATATCCAGGCGTTGGAGGTAGCGCTGCGGCTCAAGGCCCTGGCCGACCCGGTGCGGGTCAAGATCATGTCCCAGCTGTTCAGCGCTGCTGAAGGCGAGATCATCAGTGGTGACCTGGCTGAGCTGCTCGGGCTCAGCGAATCGACCGTCAGTCACCACATGAACCAACTTCGCAAAGCTGGGCTCGTAGAGTCAGATCGTCGTGGCATGAAGGTGTTTCACCGCCCAGTACCGGACGCCTTGACAGCCCTATGCGCTGTTCTGGACCCCGACTGCTGCCGCTAAACCTGAGAGGGCCCACCCGCCTCTACAAGGCCGGGGCTGCTGAAGGTTCGGTTGACTCCTTGACCTGCCCTACGGATCGGCTACCCGTTGTGGTCTGAAGATTCAGGCTGGGACGGGTGGATTTTTGTAGGTTAGTTCGTGCTCGGTCGGGGTGCGGTAGTTCAGGCCGGAGTGCCGGCGGCGGGGCAACCCGGTATCGACGAGTCGGTCGATCACCGGGTGAATCCTTTGGGTGCGGCTTGTCCTCCCCGAAGAATTTCGATGCCCGCGTGAGGATTTCAACTTCGCGCTCCAGTTCGCGGATACGTTTCCTGTCCCGCGCCAACTCGGCACTCTCGGCAGTAGGAACACCCGAAACCTCGCCCCTATCGACCCGATCCTGGCGCACCCAATTATGCAAACACCCCTCGCTGATCCCAACATCTGCGGCAACACCTGTGATTGGCTTACCTGCCCTCAGGAGCGCGACAGCGCGGGCACGGAACTCCGCTGGATACGGTTGGGCATGATCGAAAGCCTTTCAGAAAAGGCCCGATCCTCACACCATCCCGTTGAGGTCGACATCTAACCTCCCGCGCTAGACGCACTCACGCCGTCACGCGGAAGAGATTTCAAGGCCAAGTCAGGCGTCGGCAAGGCGCTTCACCGTTGAATCACGGTGAGCCATTTAGAAAGTCGAGCTGTCTTCTGGGCCGAGCACGAACCCGTGGGGGGCCCTTGAGGTTGACTCGCCAGGTCCTGGGACGGTCTCGACAACACAGGCGGTCATCGCCTCGTCAACCGCGCAAGTGCCGGTCCATACCCCGCGGGTGAACACGACCTTGCTACCCGCCGGCAACAGTTTCGCCGGCCCGGGACTGGGCGGAGAGTTGCCGAATTTACCGGCTTCCATGTAGCTCGCGGTCACGCTGCTATGGCTACTCCCTGGAATCCGCCCGGTGCACGTCGCGATGTCCCACATACCTCGAACATTGATCACCACACTGCAGTTCTGGCCCGCTGGGGTGCTGAACTGCACGCTGCTCACGGCACCGTTATAGCCGCTGGTTGGGATCGCGACCGTATAGTCGGACGTCTTCACCGCGGTATACCGATCCAGATCCGGTAATTGGGGTTCAGCGACGGCCGACGGCGCCAATAACAAGCCGCTGGCCGCCAGCGCGCCGATACATCCAAAAGTCCGAGCGGACGCCATTCCACCACGTTAACAGCGCGCGCCAGCCGTTAGGGCAACTCCGTCTTGGTGGCGCACTGCCGCTTGCCCAGCTGATCGCAGCGCATCAGTTACCCGGACAGCGAATACTGGGCTCATGCGCTTAGCAGCCTCAGGAGCAGGCTAGCGTCCAGACATTGTGGGCGCGTTCCGGAACGACAAACGGGACCACAGCTGATCAGCCTCGCCGGGGTTCTCAACAGGTCCCCGAGGGCGGGGAGCTGTGAATAGCTGACCAAACTCTAACGGGTCAGCGCCTCACATTCGTCCCTGGACCGCCGTAGCCGCCGCCACTCACCCGAACGGGCAGGCGCCGGTGGGCTGTTCCGGAACGGCGAAGCTGTCCAGCCGGTAGCTGTGGTAGAAGTCGGCCAGGCGCTCGTTACGTCGCGTCAGGGAACGCGAGACCTTGTCGTACCTGCGCTGCGCGTTGCGCGAACCGTCGAGCTGGGAACGAGCGTCGTCAAGCCGAATCATGTTGTACAGCATGGGTTCTATGAGTAGCCGCTCAGGCGTAACACGCCACACCAGCTGCAGCAGACGCGTGTACAACGCGAACTCGACATTGTGACGGGGCTTGAGCCGAAATCCGATCATCTCGCGTATCTGGGGATGCATTGCCTTGGCCGAACAGACCTGAATCACCCGGCCCGCGACCGGGCGAATCGCGAGCCAGAGTGGCAGCAGGGCTGGGCGTATCGCGGCGGGAACGAGCAACGTCGGCAGCGGTAGTCGCATCAAACCGGCGAACTGATCGCGCAGAAAGCCGTTGGACTGCAACCTGGTTTCCACCATGTCGTCGTAGTAGTCGACAAAGGCGGCGTATGTGTCCGGGAATTTCCCCTTGGCACTGGGCAGTTCGAGATCCTTGAGCAGGTACCGCTGGTATTGATACCCGGCCTCCTGCTCCGCGGGGGTCATCGCGTAACCCGTGCAGTAGGGGAAGGCCTCCATCGTGGCGTTCATCGCGCTGGCCGCAATCCATATCCACAGCTCGGGATCCAATGCGCTGTAACGAATCCCCTCATACTCACCCACTCCGGTGCCCCGCACATCGCGGTGTCGCTCCTTGAGCCATTGCGCCGTGGCGGCCCGCTGCTGCTGATTGCCTGCCAAGAGCGATATCGCGCTCAACGCGCTCCGGATGCCCCGGTCGGTGAAGTTCTGGCGGAACCGTCCCGTGCGATCGACAGATGCTGCGACCGGCATCAGGGCCACCTCATCGAACAGCACCCCGCCGAAGACGCCGACCAGGGGACTGCCCAGGTGCTTGCGAAATGCGTCCATGACGCGTGGACGCACCCCGTCCCCGCGCAGGAAGGCCAGGCCGTCCTCGTGGCCATCGCCACCGGATTCGCCGTCATGTGTGGTGTCGCGCGGCAGTACATGCGTCATCGCATCCTCCGTCGGTGTTAGTAACTGAGTTGAACACTAACATTGCAACATCGGGTTGGGAAGGAGTTCTGCGTGAGAGACTGAGCCGTGTCTGCAGATCCGGATCCGACCGGCGAGCGCATCCTCGAGGCCGCGCTGCAGACCATGCTCAGCTTCGGCATCCGCCGTGCCACGGTCGACGAGATCGCAAGGCGTGCGGGTGTATCGCATATGACGGTGTATCGCCGCTGGTCCAACAAGACCGAGCTGGTGCTCGCTGTCCTCATGCGCGAGGCGCAGACGATGTTCTCCGCCATAGACCGCGAAATCGCTGCCCTGGAAAGTCCCGAGGACAAGCTGGTGGCGGGCTTTACCGGGATCTATTGGTATGTGCATACCCATTCGCTGATGCAGCGGGCGGTGGAGACCGATCCGGAATCTGTGCTGCCGGTCATCACAAGTGGGGCGGGGCCAGCCCTGGATATGGCGACCACATACCTGGCCGGTCATGTGGCCCGCAGTGCCGGTGACCTCGTTGACGACTCCTACGGTGTCGCAGAAGTTTTTGTGCGCCTGACGCATTCGCTCATTCTGGCGCCCAGTCCCCGGCGGGAGATCGCCACCAGGGAAGACGCCGAACGGTACGCCCGTCAGTACATACTGCCTATCGCCCGGGCGTTGGTCCGGGAGCCGGGCAAGGCGGTCCATTAGGGCCTGGCGCTGGAGCCTCTCGGCGACGCCAGTCCACATCTGAGACGGCCACTGTGCGCGCTTTCGGCCGGTGGGCGGCGGGGCCAAGTAATCTTTGTGCATTGACCATGGCCGGGGACGTAACGACGAGACATTGGGGGTAGCGGATGGACACGGATATCGGAGCGGGATCACCGGCGGCCGAGGATTCGTCCGAGGCCGCGGACACCGCGCCGCTGCCAGTCTTCAACGCGCTGCCCGGGATGTCCGAACCCGGTCCGTTCGCTCCGTCGGAGCACGAGTTCGATCAGCCTCCGTTCATTGAGCAACCGGCATTCACGGAACCGCACCCACCTTTTGCAGAACCGGGCAATCAGTACATGCAGTGGCCGAGCCACGAGACCTTCAACACCGCGCCGCCTACCGCCCCGGGACCTATCAAGCCGACGACTCCGGTCGATTTCTCGTCCTGGGAAGACAAGCCTCAAAGAAGCAAGCGGCCGTTGGTGATTGGTGGCGCGGCGCTGGCGGCTGTGGTTGTTGTTATCGGTGGTGTGGTCGCGGCATTCGCAGGCAGTGGCGGCGATGCCGCGCCCGCCGAACCGAGCGCGGCCCCAACGACAACGGTGTCCCGCAGGGACTCCGATGCGGAGACGCGCCTGCTCTCTATGATTCCGACGGGCTACGGGGTGTCGGCCTGCAAGGCCGTTGAACCCGCGAATGAGGCAGTGGCACAAGTCAAGTGCGGGCGCAGTGACGATCCAGACGGGCCAGTTGAGGCGAGCTACTCACTGGTGAAGGACAAGTCCGTGCTCGCGGCCGGGTTGAGTCGTCTAACGAAGCGGAACGCGGTGGTCGTATGTCCCGGCCGGATCCAGTCGCCGGGACCATGGCGTCGCAATGCCACGCCGGATCAAGTGAGCGGCACGGTGTTCTGCGGTAGCAATCAGGGACACCCGGTGGTCGGCTGGACCGATGAGGAACGGCTTTTGCTCAGCGAGACGCGTTCGGGTGTGGCCGGTCCGACTCTCGACCAGTTGTACGCCTGGTGGTCTTCGCACTCATAACAGAAACCGCCGGCCGCGCGAGGCGGCCGGCGGTCAATGCCGAAACGATTATCTAGCCCTCGGTGGAAACCGGAGTGCCCTGACTGCCTGCTGCGCGCTGGCCATGCGGGGTGCTCTCCGAGGCCGGAACAGCGGGAACCGCGGCCACCGGCGGGGTGACGGTCTGCGGAGCGCCTTCGGCACCGGGCGCCGCGGGAGCCGGTGAGGCAGGTGCGGGCGATGCGGGAGCCGGGGAAGCAGGCACCGCGGTGTTGTTCAACGGCGTGCCCTCGGCCGCGGGTACCGGGGTGGCAGGTGTCGGACCCGGGGTCGCGGTCACCGGTGCCACCGTCGGGGTCGGAGTCGCAGCGGGCTGCTGCTCGTCTACCGGGGTGCCCTGACTGCCGGCGGGCAGCGGGGTGCCCTGGCTTCCCGCGGGAACAGCGGCAGGCGCCGGGGAAGTAGTGGGCGCGGCGCTGGTGGCCGGTGCGGGGTTGGTGCCATGCGACTGGCTCGAACCGCCCGAACGCGGTGCCGCGGCCACGGGAGCGGCCTTCCAGGTGAGCAGATCCTCGTCACCGGAGGTGTACGTCACCGTCTCGGGGGCCGAGCCGGTCACGTCGAAGTAGATCTTGCCGCTGGTCTTTTCGCCCTGCGACAGGGTCCCCGGGTTCACGCCCTGCTCGGTGGGCACGCCGTACAGCACGCGGTAGGTCTCGCCGTCCTTGGCCTTCGCGTTGAAGTTGGCGACGATCGGGATGACGCTGCCCTGGATGGCCTCGTCGGTGGCAGTGGCTTCCCATAACGTGCCTTTGGCCTGGTAGGGCAGCTGGTCGGCACTAACCTTGAGATCGCTGACGGTCCAGGCCTGGACCACGTCGCCATTGGTGAGGCGACCCTGCTGGCCGAGAGTGGTATCGGCTCCGGCGGTTGGCATCAGGGCCAGGCCGGCCGCCGCTGCGGCGGCCGCCACGGCGGCGGTGATGGGCACATTGATCTTCACGATGAGTCTCCTTGACGTCCGGAATGCTCCCCCCAGCGGGGACGGTCTGTCGTAAAAATAACAGGTCTGGGTGCACCATCGTCGCCCGAAGTACACGATTGCCATACGGTTAAGAACATGACGGTTGATTTCACCGGTCACCAGGGGGCCGCGCCGGAGCCAGACGATTGGCCACCCGACGCACGCACGTTCACCATCCGCGCGGCGGCGGACGATGCCGCGCCGAGCCTGGCTGCTGAACTGCCGATTACCGCAACAGAACTCGGCATGTTGGACGGAGATGCCAACCACCCAGTGCAGTTCTGCAGCGTGCTGCTGGAACCGCCCGTCAAACACCGGTTCGATACCTCGGATGCCGCCCGGTACGAGCGTGAGTATTGCGACCGGGACGATGATGGCGAGTTCTTCATGGTGCATGTCGCGCTGCTGGGGCCACGCCGCCCCGGCGTTTCCCTGGCACCCGGCGCCCGCGACGTCCTCGTCGATATCGCCTATGTGGTCGATTTGTCGCTGGAAGAAGACGGAGTGCTCAACCCAGCCAAGGTGGACTGGGCGGGTGGGGCGATCGTCGATGTCGACGGAGAGGTGCCGGCCGAGCAGGCAACCCAGGGGACTGCGGATGAGCCGGCCAACGCCGAGGCCGCATCGCCGGCCGGTCCGGCGGTGGCAGTGCCCGAGCCGGGCAGCCCGGGGAGTTCGGAGTGGATCCGCGAGCAGCTCGACGTTCGTATCGCGGTGCTGAGCCGTCTGGCTGGGGAAGTTGCGATCTCCGAAGTACCGGTGCCCACCGAGCTGGCCAAGGGTGAACGGCACTCCAATATCGCTCCGCAATATGTGCTTGACGGACCGCAGTTCTGGTACCACACGCGTGACCCGAAAACGGGTTTCGTATGGAAGACCACGACCAACCCGAATGAGCTGATCTATTGGTGCATCGACGATGTGGCCAGAGGGTTGGCATGGCGGTGGACGCAGCAGGCGGCCACCTACAAGACGATGCCGCCCGCCACGGCACAGCGCACGCTGTGGGCGCCGTACTGGCAGCTGCTCATGAACGCCCTCGACACCAAATGGGGTGCCATCACGGGCCGTAACATTCGCGGCCTGCTGTGAGCGATCACCAGCGGTAGTCGAGAAACTTCCCGTCGAAGGTCAGCACCACGCGGTCGCCATCCGGGTCGGGGCGGCGGGCGACATCGACTTTGAAGTTGATGGCGCTCATGATGCCGTCGCCGAATTCCTCGTGGATGGCTTCCTTGATTGCCGGGCCGTAGACGCTCAGCGCCTCGTACAGCCGGTAGATCGTCGGGTCAGATGGCGCGCCGCCGTCCAGCGTGCCGCGATACGGCTGGCTGCGCAGCGCGGTGGTGACCTCTGGCTCCAGGTCGAGAAGCTCGGCCAGCTTCGCGGCCTTTGCTTCGGGCACGGGATGCTGGCCTTGCAGCGCGGCAATAGTCCAAATCAGCGGTGAGTCAATCGCTTCCGCGATCTCCTGCCACGTCAGGTTCTTCTCGATGCGGCGGGCGGTGATCAGTTCGGCGGCTTCGTCCTTGGTCATGACGTCAGACAAACAGACGCCTACCGCATGCGCAAACTAGCGCTGCCACATGCCTTTCTGGCTATCGCGTTGGTAGTAGTTCATCGAGTTCTCCCCGCTCGCCGTCCAGAGCATGGCTACGGTGACGAGCGTTATCGCGATGAGCATGGTTGTGTCCGTCCACATGATGACCTCCTGGTATATCGATCGGTCTACCTCTGATTGCAGCACGCAAACCGGTCGGTGTACAGGGATGTGTGGCAGACGCCACACGGCGCTCTTCCGGACTACCCGGTGTCCAAGGCGCCGGCGGCGAGTGCGGCGCTATTGATCCTGGTCAGCACCGCATGTAGGTGCTCAAGTTCGGCGAGATCGACCCCGAGACGTTCCACCACGGCCGCGGGGACCTTGAGTGCCTCATCGCGCAGCGCGGCGCCCTGTGTGGTGAGGGTGACGTGGGTGGTGCGCTCGTCGGCAACGCTGCGCGGACGAGTGATGAGCCCCAATGTCTCGAGCCGCTTGAGCATGGGGGAGATGGTCGCCGAATCTGTTTGCAAGAGGGCCGCTATCTGCTTGACGGACAAGGCCTCCCGCGCGCCCTCGCCCCCGCTCTTGGCGTGATCCCAGAGTGCCAACATCACCAGATACTGGGGGTGGGTGATCCCGAGCGGCGCGAGCAGCGGCCGGTAGACGGCGAGCACCGCGCGATTGGTGACGGCCAGCGCGAAGCACACCTGTCGCTCCAGGGCCAGCGGGTCTACGTCGGGTGAGACTGCGGTCATTCTCACCATCCTAATCATTAGTTAGTGCACTAATTATTAGTCTACAATTTAGTTATGGCCGCCGATCGTCCGAATCTTCTTCAGTACATCGCCTACTGCTACGGGCGCCGTCTGCCTGACTCGATGAAGGACTGGGTCGCCCATGATCTGGCGGGCAAGGGTGCGGTGCGCCGGCACATTCTGCGCTGTGCGATTCCGCCTCTGTTCATCCTCGCGCCGTTCTGGCTGTTGCCCGCCTCGCTATACGTCCACATGGAAATGACGGTGCCCATCTACGTGTGGGTGCTGATCATGGCGCACGCCCTCAACAAGGTGTGGCGCCGTCACCGGCTTGTGCAGCATGATCTGGATCCGGGCCTGGTCGATGTGCTCAAGCGTCAGAAGGACGTGTGGATTCACGAGGACTATGCGCGGCGATTCGGACCGCGTTCGGGTGATGGCTACTCGAGCAGCGGGCCTATCTAGCGGTTCGCGCTGTGAAGTATCCGGGTGTTCGGTGGGTCTGTCAGCGGCGCTGAGTCAGTCCCAGTCGCCGTGCTTCCAGTGGCCCTTGCCCCAGCCGTTGCCGTGGCCGCCGCGCCAACCGCGATCCCAGTTGCCGTCCGCGCATACGGTCACTCGCGGGTAGGTGTCCACCGAGCCGCAAATGTCTGGATCGGCCTTTGCCGGGGCTGCGGAGGCGATACCGCCAACGAACAAACCACTAGCAACGACTCCAATTGCCAGCCCAAATCGACTGGCCGAAGGCAGGATTCGTTTCATAACCCACAGCCTACTCCCAGGCAAAACTAGTTTGCAAGGGTAAGGAAAACTAGCACCGCGTTCAGCAGTGTGATGAGTGCGGCGATGATCCAGCCCAGCATTGTCGTCACGCGGTGGTTGACATCGGTGCCCATCAGCCCTCGATCGCTGGTCAGCCGGATGAGGGGTATGAGGGCGAAGGGGATGCCGAACGACAGCACCACCTGCGATACGACAAGTGCCCGGGTGGGGTCGATGCCGACTGCGAGGATCGCCAGCGCAGGTAGCAGGGTGATGAGCCGCCGCGTCACGATGGGGATGGAGCGGCGCAAGAGTCCTTGCATGATCATCGCGCCGGCATAGGCACCGACCGAGGACGAGGCGAGCCCGGATGCCAGCAGGCCGATTGCGAACAACAGAGCCACGGTGGGGCCCAGGCTGTCGCGTACAGCGGCATGGGCACCTTCGATGGTGTCGACGCCGTCGCGACCCTGCAGATTCGTGGCTGCCACCAGCAGCATGGCCATGTTGACGGCGCCGGCGAACAGCATCGCCAGGCTCACGTCCCAGCGGGTAACGCGCAGCAGCCTGCGTCGCGGCTCGCCCTTTTCCGGATTCCCGTGCCGGTCCCGGGCCAGGCCGGAGTGCAGGTAGACCGCATGCGGCATGACCGTGGCACCTAGCATTGCCGTCGCCAGCATCAGGCTTTCGGCGCCCTGGAAGCGTGGGATCAGTCCCGCGGCCGTCGCGGCCAGTGGCGGCGGTTCCACCACGACACTGGCGAGGAATCCGATCGCGATGATGGCCAGTAGTGCGGAGATCACATATTCGAAAGAACGTTGTCCGCGGCGATCCTGTACGGCAAGTAGCACCATCGAGACGATTCCGGTGATGACACCGCCGATGAGCAGCGGCAGGTCGAACAGCAGATACAGTGCGATGGCCCCGCCCACAACCTCGGCCAAATCTGTTGCCATGGCAACCAATTCGGCCTGTAGCCAGAACGCGATTCGGGTGGGCCGTGACATGCGATCGCCGACGGCCTCCGGCAGTGACCGCCCAGTGACGAGGCCGAGTTTCGCCGAGAGGTACTGCACCAGCCCGGCCATCACGTTGGCGGTGACGATCACCCACACCAGCAGGAAGCCGTACTTGGCGCCGGCGCTGACATTCGAGGCGACGTTCCCAGGGTCGACATAGGCAATGGCTGCGACGAAGGCGGGCCCGAGTAGCGAGAACCCGCGCACCGGTCGCGCTTGCTTTTGCCGCTCGAGCACCCACGCCTCCTGATTTCAAGTACACCGAATAGAAAAGTTAGAGTACCCGAAACTTTGGGATGCGGCGAGGCCCCTTCCCGCGGGGCCTGCGGTGTCCGGTGGCTAGTTGGTGCTGGCCTTCGCCGCCTGACGTTTCTTGACGCTCGCCTCGAGCTTGGCCAGCAGGTCCGAGACATCGGTAGCGTCGAGTTCGGTGGGCGCCTCTTCCTTGGTGAACGCCTCGCCACCTTCAAGCTTCGCCTCGACCATCTCCAGCAGCTGCGACTGGTATGTGTCGTTATACCGGCTCGGATCAAAATCGTCGGCCATCGACTCCACCACCTGACCAGCCATCGACAGTTCGGCCGGTTTGATCTTCACGTCCTGGTCCAGCACCGGGAAGTCGGGTTCACGAATCTCGTCGGGCCAAAGCAGCGTGTGGATGATCATCACCTGACGCGTGCCGAAGTCCTTGACCCGCAAGGCCGCGAGCCGTGTCTTGTTACGCAGCGCGAAATGCACGATCGCTACCCGATCGGTCTTCGCGAGTGTCTGTGCCAGCAGCACATACGATTTCGACGACTTGCTATCCGGCTCCAGGTAGTAACTCTTGTCGTACATCAGCGGGTCGAGTTCGGCGGCGGGAATGAACTCCAGCACCTCGATCTCGCGGCTGGACTCGGCGGGCAGGCTCGCGAGATCCTCATCGGTGATGACGACGGTGCGGCCGTCCTCGGCCTCGTAGGCCTTGTTGATGTCCCGGAACTCGACGATCTCACCGCATTCTTCGCAGGTGCGTTTGTAGCGGATCCGCCCGTTGTCCTTGTTGTGGACCTGATGGAACTTGAGGTCGTGATCCTCGGTCGCGCTGTATACCTTGACAGGGACGTTCACCAGCCCGAAGGCGAGGGAGCCCTTCCAGATGGAACGCATATCCCAAGTATGGCCCACGCAGCCAACTTCGGGACCTTCTGTGCGCCTTACCAACGCGGAAAAGGTGCTGTACCCGGATACCGGGACCACCAAAGCCGATATTTTCGGCTACTACACCGCCATTGCGCCCTTCATGCTGCCGCATATCGTGGGGCGTCCGGTCACCCGTAAGCGCTGGCCGAATGGAGTTGGCCAGCCATCGTTCTTCGAGAAGGACCTGGCGTCGTCGGCTCCGGATTGGCTTCCGCGGCGGCGCATCGAGCACAAATCCCGCTACGTCACCTACCCGTTGATCGACACCTCGGTGGCGCTGGCCTGGATAGCCCAGCAGGCGGCGCTGGAAGTACATGTGCCGCAATGGCGATTCGTTGGCGAAAATCCCGGTCCGGCAACGCGATTGGTATTCGATCTGGATCCAGGCGAGGGGGTGGGCTTGTCGCAGCTGGCACAGGTCGCTCGAGCGGTGCGCGAGGTACTCGACGATATCGGTCTGACCACCTTCCCCGTGACCAGCGGTAGCAAGGGCCTTCACCTGTACGTGCCGCTGGTGCAACCGGTCAGCTCATCCGGTGCGGTGACCGTCGCCCGAAAGGTCGCGGTCCAGCTGGAGCAGTCGATGCCGGATCTGGTGACGGCGACGATGACCCGGGAGCTGCGTGCGGGCAAAGTATTCGTTGACTGGAGTCAGAACAGCGGTTCCAAAACGACGGTTGCCCCGTACTCATTGCGCGGTCGCGCCGCGCCGACCGTTGCCGCGCCGCGTACCTGGGAGGAACTGGACGATCCGGAGCTGCGTCAGCTGCGTTTCGACGAAGTGCTGGCGCGCGCCGAACGTGAGGGTGATCTGCTGGCCGGCCTTGACGATGTCGAGATCGTCGAGGACAGGCTGTCCACCTACCGCAGCATGCGCGATCCTGCGCGCACTCCCGAACCGGTGCCTGCCGTCGAACCGCAGGCAGGCCACGGCAGTTCGTTTGTCATCCAGGAGCATCACGCCACCGCACTGCACTACGACTTCCGGCTGGAGCGTGACGGTGTGCTGGTCTCGTGGGCCGTTCCCAAGAATCTGCCCATGGAACCCTCGGTCAACCACCTTGCGGTGCACACCGAGGATCACCCGCTGGAGTACGGGACCTTCGAGGGCACCATTCCGAAGGGGGAGTACGGCGCGGGGGAGGTGACCATCTGGGACTCGGGCACCTACGACACGGAGAAGTTCATCGATCCACGCGACGACTCCGGGCCCGACGGCGGGGCGAAAGGAGAGGTCGTTGTCACCCTGCATGGCACGCGAATCTCGGGGCGGTATGCGCTGATCCGAACCGGTGGCAAGCAGTGGCTGGCGCACCGAATGAAGGATCAGCGATCACCCGCCACCATGCCGGCCGGCCTCGCGCCGATGTTGCCCGCCACGGGATCTGTGGCGGGCCTGGCGGCCGATGAGTGGGCCTTCGAAGGCAAGTGGGACGGCTACCGCCTCATTCTCGAATGCGACCATGGCCGGCTGAGGGCCTTGGCGCGCAGCGGGCGCGACGTCACCGCGGAGTTCCCCGCCTTGCAGCGGCTCGCCCACGAATTGGCCGATCACCGTGTGATTCTGGACGGCGAGGTTGTCGTACTGGATTCGAAGGGGCTGCCCAGCTTCTCGCTGCTGCAAAATCGGACGGCCGGTACGGAGACGGAATTCTGGGCTTTCGATCTGCTCTATCTGGATGGAAAAGCATTGCTGCACAATCAGTATCGTGATCGGCGCCGACTGCTCGCCGTGCTCGGTTCCGGCACCGAGACGATGACCGTGCCAGAACCTTTGAACGGCGATGGTGCTACGGCGCTGGCGCATTCGTATGACCAGGGGTGGGAGGGCGTCGTCGCCAAGAGGCTCGATTCCAGTTACGCCCCGGGCCGCACTCAGTCCTGGATCAAGGCGAAGAACTGGAGCAGCCAAGAGGTCGTCATCGGTGGGTGGCGGAAGGGGCAGGGCGGGCGCAGCAGCGGGATCGGGGCGCTGCTGATGGGGATTCCGGACGAAGGCGGCCTTCGTTATGCGGGACGGGTCGGTACCGGGTTCACGGACAAGGAATTGGCGTCACTCAAGGAGCGGCTAGAACCGTTGCACCGCGATGAATCCCCTTTTAGTGCATCGCTTTCGGCGGTCGAGGCCAAGGATGTGCAGTTTGTCGAGCCGGTGCTGGTTGGCGAAGTCCGCTACGGCGATCGGACGCCCGGCGGCATTCTCAAGCATTCCAGCTGGCGTGGTCTGCGCACCGATAAGTCAGTTGGCGACGTCGAGCTCGATCTCGGGTAGCGGGTACGGCGGTGCGCCGACACCTGCCACCGAAAAGTGGCCCCATGGGGTCTGCTCGATGATCCGCCCCGGCGCGCTGGTCTCGCCCACGGCGATAGTGACCTGGGTGCCGCCCCTGAGCTCCCCGCCCTCCGGCTTGGCGTAGGTCGTTCCTTGCCAGTGGAACTTGCCGTCCAGCGGGTTGAAGAACCCGATCAGCCGCACCTGGGACTCGACGGTGAACTCCCCCGCGGTGATGACCGCGGGGCCGTCGTACAGGTCGTCATCCATCATGCGACGAACTTTGCTTTGCGCCACATCCAGCGTGACGTTCCGCCCATCAGGCCGATACCAGTCAGGAAGTTGTAGAGCGGTGCGAAACCGAGCTGTTGCGTCTCGCGGAAGTTCTTGTTGCGGTACGCGATCCGCTGGGTTTGATATCCGGGCAACCCGACATTGCGGTACATCGTCGGATTCGTGAACAGATACATGAAGATGGGGCCGCCGAAGCCGTTGACGTGCCGGACGATGAAGCGCGCGTGCCACGGCAGTTTATCGACACGCTGACGCAGGCCGTCACGGGCGAACTGGATGTGCCGAGCTTCCTCGGTGACGTGAATTCGCATGAGCCGAGCGACCATTGGTTGCAGCTCGGGATCGTCCATCATCTCGCGCGGTATCGCGTCGAAGATCTCCTCGCCGATCAGGGCGGCGACCCAGAGCATCGGGCCCTGAGGACCAGGTGGCTGCCGCTCTACCAGCCACCTGGTAGAGCGGCAGCCGGTAGGGCTCGACCCCGGCTTGCGATATCGCCTTACCGAACATCGTCATATGCCGGGTCTCGTCGCCGATCTCGGTGAGCGAATAGAAGGTTTCGCTGCTGTTCGGTCTGGCGTGCATGAGAGCGCGCAGCAGGCTCTGATTCAGGATGTTCGAGAACCAGATGCCGACCGACAGGACGTTGGCCATCTCGTGCTTGGACAGCTCAATCTGTTCGGCGCGTGACATGTTGTTCCAGACGTCGGTGCCGTACAGCGAGATTGCCTTCGAGGGAAGGAAGTACTTGTCGGGATCTAACGGCGCGTCCCAGTCCAGGTCGACCATCGGCTGGTGAGACCGGCGCACGGAACCTTTGAGCAGCCGGTCCGAGTACTCCTCGCGAGTGGGGCCGTTATTGAGGGTCGCGGTCACCGTTGGCCGCCCTTTCCGTTAGGATGTCAAACGTAAACGTTGCAGGTTGAGGCGTCAAATGAGACGCGAAGTGCCACGTAATTTTTGTGGCGAACGAAAGTAGGCACCGATGAAAGTGAGCCGGTCGAGCCATCGTGGCCGCACCCGCGATCACGGCGAGATTCGCCGTCGAATCCTCGATGCCGCCGAAGAATGCTTGCTGGAACATGGCTACGAGGCGCGCCTGCATGCGCTGATCGCCAAGAAGGCCGGCCTGTCGCGGCCCACCGTCTACAAGCACGTGGGCGACCAGGCCGCGATCATCGAGGCGCTGTTCCATCGCGAATTCTTGCGTTTCGGAGAGATTCTGGAACCGGTCTTCGCGACGGCCAAGACGCCGCGCACCGGATTCATCGATGCCATCGTGCGCATCGTCCAGCACGGTCGCCACCATCCGTTGCTGCAGAAGGGCCTCAAGGAGAACCCCGAGCAGGTGCTGCCGTACCTGACGGTCAAGGCCCGTCCGTTCATCGACCAGACGACCGTGTTGCTGGCCCCGTACTTCCGCAAGTTACTCACCGAGGGGCAGCTGGCCAGCATCAACGTCCGGGCCGCAGCCGAGTGGAGCTTCCGGATCGCCGCCTCGTTGTTGGTGACTCCCGGTGTTGTCGAGACTCAGAGCGACGAGCAGTTGGGCGATTTCATCGGCAACCTGCTCACCGTATCGGCGATCACCGAGGAGATCTCGGCGGTGTTGACTCCCAATTCGGCTGCTTCTTAAGGCGCTATGCGACGGATTCGCATCATCGGGATCGGCGCAGGCCACCCCGAATACCTGACCGTGCAGGCCATCGCGGCGCTTAACGAGGTCGATGTCTTCTTCGTTACCGACAAAGGCGACACGAAGGGCGATCTGGTCGAACTGCGTCGCCATATCTGCGAGCGCTACATCACCGACCCGGACTATCGCTTCGTTGAACTGTCCGACCCGGTGCGCGGCAAGGGTGAGTATCGTGGCGCGGTGTCGCAGTGGCATGCAGAACGGGCTGCCTTGTGGGGCAAAGCAATTGCTTCCGAGCTGCCAGAGAACGGGGTTGGCGCCTTTCTGGCCTGGGGGGATCCTTCGCTCTACGACAGCACGCTGCGGATTCTGGATGCGATCCTGGGAGACGATCCCCATGCATTCGAGTACGACGTGCTGCCGGGTATTACGGCGATTTCCGCGCTCACCGCACGGCACCGGATTGTGCTGAACGGTATCGGGGAACCTGTGCTCATCACGACCGGGCGCCGGTTGCTGGACGAGTGGCCCCGCACCGGAACCGTGGTGGTGATGCTCGACGGTGATTGTGCGTTTCGGCAGCTGGAGCCGTCGACACAGATCTGGTGGGGCGCCTACCTGGGCACCGAACACGAGCTGTTGGTGTCGGGGGCGGTCGGCGAGGTAGGTGCCCGAATCGCCGAGGTTCGTGCATCGGCCCGGGCCGAACATGGATGGATTATGGACACTTACCTCCTGCGGAGTGTCGGCGAGTAGAGGCAGACTGAGCGCATGCCCGAACTACCGGAAGTCGAGGCGCTCGCCGATTACTTGCGTCGTCACGCGACCGGGACCACCATCACCCGCATCGACGTCTCGGCGTTCTCGGTGCTCAAGTCCTTTGATCCGCCGATCACCGCCCTGTACGGCCGGACGGTCACGGGCGCGACGCGCTGGGGTAAGTACCTTGGCCTGCAGGCTGGGGATCTGTATCTGATTACCCACCTGTCGCGCGCCGGGTGGCTGCGCTGGTCGGACAAGCTGGCGGCAGCGCCGCTCAAGCCGGGCAAGGGGCCCATCGCACTGCGGGTGCATCTTGGAACGCCTGGCGATGCACCGGGATTGAATGTCGCCGGCGCTGCGGCTCCGGGGGCCAATGTCGCCGGCGCTGCGGCTCCGGGATTCGATCTCACCGAGGCCGGCACCCAAAAGCGTTTGGCCGTGTGGGTCGTGTCCGACCCGGCCTCGGTGCCGCAGATCGAATCCTTGGGGCCCGACGCGCTCACTCTGACCGCCGCTGGATTGGCCGATATCTTGTCCGGCACCACCGCACGTCTGAAGAACGTGATCACCGACCAGCGAGTGATCGCCGGGATTGGCAACGCCTACAGCGACGAGATCCTGCATGTGGCCAAGCTGTCGCCCTTCGCCAGCGGAAAGGCGCTCACTGAGGGCCAGCTGGCGGCGTTGTACGAGGCGATGCAGTCGGTCCTCAACGACGCGGTGGAGCGCAGCGTGGGGCAGCAAGCGGCGACTCTCAAGGGGGAGAAGCGATCCGGATTGCGGGTGCACGCGCGAACCGGTATGCCCTGCCCGGTGTGCGGCGATGTGGTGCGGGAGGTGTCGTTCGCCGACAAGTCGTTCCAGTACTGCCCGACATGCCAGACCGGCGGCAAGGTGCTGGCCGACCGTCGGCTCTCGCGGCTCCTCAAATAAAGTGGCGACGTGACGCGACAGAAGATCCTTATCACCGGGGCGAGCTCCGGCCTGGGCGCCGAGATGGCCCGTCAGTTCGCCGCGAAGGGACGCGACCTGGCGCTGTGTGCCCGGCGCACCGAGGCGCTGGAAGAACTCAAGGCTGAGCTGTTGGCCGCCAACCCGGGCATCTCGGTCGCCGTGCGGTCCCTGGACGTCACCGACCACGACTCGGTGCCGGTGGTCTTCGGTGAGCTGCGCGAGGAGCTCGGCGGTCTGGATCGCGTGGTCGTGAACGCCGGTATCGCCAAGGGCTGGCATCTGGGTGGCGGCAAGTCGTGGGCCAACATCCAGACCATCGAAACCAATCTCATTGGTGCCCTGGTGCAGATCGAGGCGGCGCTCGCGCTGTTCAAAGAGCAGGGCCACGGGCACCTGGTGCTCATCTCGTCGGTCACCGCGGCCAAGGGGCTGCCCGGCACCAAGGCCGCCTACGCGGCCAGCAAGGCCGGGCTGTCCTCGCTGGGTGAGTCGCTGCGTGCCGAATACGCGAGCGGTCCCATCAAAGTCAGCACCATCGAGCCCGGCTACATCCAGACCGACCTGAGCGCCAAATCGCCGACCACGCCGATGATGGTGGATACCAAGACTGGTGTGACGGCGATGGTGGATGCCATCGAGAGGGAGCCCGGACGTGCCGCTGTGCCGCGCTGGCCGTGGGCCCCGGTGACCTTGATCATGCGCCTGATTCCACCGAGGTTGGCCGGACGTCTGGCCTGATCTGGCCGGGGGTTTCCGGCGTGGGACTTTGCGCCCACGTGGGATGCTGCATCTATGGGCGAGGAAAAGAAACACAACGCTTCCGTCACGGTGGACTACGCAGCCGAACTCGATGAACTCGCGAGTCTGCGCGGTGGAATCAAACGCAACAAAGAGGCCAAGGATGCCTGGAAACAGGGCTATCCCTACGACGAGAAAATCACCCGCAAGGAATACGAGAAGGCCAAGCGCAAATTGCAGATCGAGCTTCTCAAGCTGCAGCTGTGGGTCAAGGAGAACGGCGAGAAGATCTGCATCGTCTTCGAAGGCCGCGACGCCGCCGGGAAGGGCGGGTCGATCAAGAGGTTCACCGAGCACCTCAATCCACGTGGTGCCCGCGTGGTGGCGCTGGAGAAGCCGACACCGGTGGAACAGAGTCAGTGGTATTTCCAGCGATACACGGCCCACCTGCCCAGCGGCGGGGAGATCGTGCTGATGGACCGCTCCTGGTACAACCGCGCGGGTGTCGAGCGGGTAATGGGTTATTGCACGCCCGCGCAATGTGCCGAATTCTTGCGCGAGGCACCGGAATACGAACGCATGCTGGTGAATTCAGGGACACACCTGATCAAGTTGTGGTTCTCGGTGAGCCGCAAGGAACAGATGGCCCGGTTCGCGGCCCGGCGCACCGACCCCGTCCGGCACTGGAAGCTCTCGCCGACCGACCTCGCGTCTCTTGACAAGTGGGACGCCTACACCGAGGCCAAAGAGGCCACGTTCTTCTACACCGACACCGACTTTGCGCCGTGGACGGTGGTCAAGAGCAATGACAAGAAACGTGCCCGGCTGGAGGCGATGCGCCACGTGCTCTCGCAATTCGACTATGACAACAAAGACGTGGAGGTCGTGGGCGCCCCGGACCCGCTGATCGTCGGACCCGCCTCAGCCATCTTCGAAGAGGGAGAGAAGGCCGGTTCGCCTTAGTCGAGTGAAGCACTCAAGCGCTGAATATTGCAGTTCTGCAAGGCATTTCGCGGAATATCTCATTCTGGATTTGGTCACATCTATCGCTCATGTCAGCGCACTCACATGGTGTGCAGAGCCTGAAGGGCCGCCCCTCGGCGACTCTTCAGAGGGCTGCCAAACCCTGCCACCTCCAGCACGTCGAAGAGCGACGGGTCCGAGGGATCGAGAGCTACCGGTTCATCCCGTAAGGACGCCCGCTTAAGGAGCGGTCCTCGGCTCCGTCGGCCACCGGTGGAGCCGAGGATGCGCTCTGCCCGCGATGAGCGGAAGGTCGAGGTATGACTTGAGTCCGGGCTGAGCCTGGCAGACATAGGGCACCGAGTTGACGCAGTGCGCCGCCGTCGCGACGACGCCCTCGTTGGCGACGAGCCCGGCCTCGACGCTGTGGGGATGAAAGCCGGTGATCGTGCACAACGACGAGGGGGTGCCGCGCACCTCGACCTCGTAGCGCGGACCACTTGGGCCGAAGGTCCAGGCGGGTTCCAAGTGTTCTTCGCCCATCAGCCAGTTCACGGCGATTCGCGCGACCGCCTCGTCCCCGACAAATGCCTCCCACGAGAATTGCTGACCGGCCACGCATCCGGGTCGGATGACGCCTATCGGAGAATCGATGTCCGAGGTGGCGACGGCGACCTTGAGATTCGGTCGGATCTCCACCTCTGTGAAACCCATACCGTCGAGGATCATTCGTAGGGACTGTTTGAACCCGCCGCCCAACAGTTTGGGCATCGGTCCGCTGATTGCTTCTTCGGGTGTGCCGCCAAACTTCATGATGTATCGGATGACATCCGGCGCGCCATAGGTGCGGATGTCCGAGTACTCCTCGGCGCGCACATAGGTGACAGCAGAGGTCATGGACGAGAAGATCAATGGATATAGATCAGTGATACCGCCGGGATCAATTCCTGTGCCGTGCAGTGTGACTCCGGCCTGGCGGGCAGTGGCATCCAGATCATGGCCGGAAGTGTCGGGGTAGAACCAGCCGACCGGGGTGACCACGTTTTTGCTTGAGGCGAGCAATGCCGTGACCTCCGACGGGTTGGGGAGCAGCGGGCTATAGATCACGCAATCGGCTTCCAGAGCGAGGATGTCGTCCAGACTGTTGGTCGTTGTGACGCCCATGGGTGCCTGGCCGATGAGCTCGCCGACATCGACGCCGGTCTTCTGCGGTGAGTGCACCCAGCACCCCACCAGCTGTAGTTCAGGGTGTGCGATCACCGCATTGATCGCGGCCCTGCCCACTTCACCGGTCGCCCACTGGACCACTCGATAGACCATGTCATTGCCTCCTCGCAACCGGTAGCCTCAGACCTGCATAACACCAAACAAGTGCTTGGTCCAGATCTTGAGAGGTGGGAATCTCGGTGATTAGACATGGATTTCGGTTTGGGGCGAATCTGATCTCTCATGGGGACATTGGTCAGATTCGCGATCAGGTGCGGCAGGCCGAGGATTGCGGTGTTGACGTCATTGTGGTTCCCGACCACCTCGGTGTCGGTGCACCCTTCCCGGTAATGCTCGCCGCTGCGAGCGTTTCGACGACGATCCGCGTTGGAAGTTTCGTGCTGACCACAGGTTTCTACTCTCCGCGTCTACTTGCGCGCGACATCGCGACGGCTGACCGTCTCACCGACGGTCGTGTCGAGATCGGATTGGGGGCCGGATATGTCCAGCAGGAATACGAGGCAGCGGGAGTGCCATTCCTGAGTCCGGGCCGCCGTGTGCAGCAGCTCGCCGATGCCGTCGGCGCGGTACGCGGGCTACTTTCCAGCCCGCATCATTGGCCACGGCCAGTTCAGTCTCCCGTACCGATCATGATCGCGGGCAAGGGCGACAAGATTCTGAAACTCGCGGCACAGCAAGCCGATATCATCGCCATCTCCGATGCGAAGACGCGTGCCGATCTCGCCGAACGTGCCGCATACGTACTGGAGGCGGCCGGTCACCGCGCCGACTCGCCGGAGCTGAACTTGGGGATCTTCGATGTCGCTATCGACCGCTCACCGGACTTGGGGCTCATGCGCGTATACCGGCCACATGATTCCGATGATCAGTTACTCGCGTCGCCCACTCTGCTGCACGGGTCCAAGGGGGAGCTCATCGAGCGGGTCCTCGCGCTTCGCGAAGAACTCGGCATCTCCTATCTGACGTATATGGGAGTAGATCCACGTGGAATCAAGGATTTTCATTCGCTGATCGCCGCCCTCACGTAGGGACCTTCGCATCTAGTTCGGGATGCTGCGATCGGCGATCATCGGCGTCATGACGCCCGATTCGCAACCCGTGACCCTGCTCGAACAGTGCGAAAGCTGGACCCTGCTGTCGAGCGCCAAGCTAGGCAGATTGGTGGTGGTGATCGATAGCAGACCCGAGATCTTCCCGATCAACTTCGTGACCCAGCGCGGCACCGTGCTGTTCCGGACGGCCGAGGGCACCAAGCTTTTCGGTGCGGTCGTGAGCGACGAGGTGCTGTTCGAGGCGGACGATCACAACGATATCGGTGGCTGGAGCGTCGTCGTGCGCGGTGCGGCACAGATACTGAACTCGTCGGCCGACATCGACGAGGCCGACCGGGGCGGCCTGTACCCATGGATACCCACCGTGAAACTGCATTACGTGCGGATCATCCCGGCGCAGATCACCGGTCGCCGCTTCGTTTTCGGGCACGAGCCGGACGCCGGCCACGTCCCGGGCTAGTGTCCGACGTGCGCCTCGGCGCGCATGCGTTCGGACATGTGCGGGACAGTGCAATTCGCCTGCGTACGTGAGGCATTTCCTGCGGACTTCATGCCATAGTCACCCCGCGTCGCGCGCCCGCTGCAGATCGGCGATCGACGACCAGCCCAGGTCGGCCTGTCTGTTGGCCAGCGCCTCATCGAGAACCGCCCGCAGTACCTCGCCGAACGGCAGTCGCAGGCCAGTGTCCGCCGCAACATCGAGTGCCAGGCCAACATCTTTGCGGCCCAAGGTAGTTGTGAATCCTGCGGGTTGGTAGGTGGAAGTGGCGATGAGCTTGCCGTAGCTGCTGTACGCCGGGCCCTGGAACAAGGTGCTGGTCAGCAAAGTCCACCAGCAGTTCGGAGTCCACGCCGGATCGTTCAGCCATGCTGACGGCCTCACTCAACGACTGAATGGCCGACGCGATGAGGAAGTTCCCGATGATCTTGACGACGTTGGCCTGTCTCGGCACGTCGCCCAATCGCCACGTGCGCGCCCCGATGACCTCAAAGAATGGCTGTGCTCTGTCGATCTGGTCGGTGGCACCCGCGGCCAGCACCTGCAGTTGTCCGGCCTGTGCCACGCTGCGGGAACCGGGCGAAGAAGGCTGCGATGAGCCGCCGGGGCTAGTGGGCGTGCATGACACCCCAGGTCGGCAGGGGATCGGGATAACCGAGCCACGCCGCGGAACCCTCGGCGAGCTCGTCGTCGGTGAGCACCGCGGACTCCAGGAGATGCTGCACGCGCGGGCGGTCCAGCCGTACCCCGATGAAGACGATCTCCTGGCCCGGCGCGACCTCGGTGCCGTGCCAGAACTGGGCGGGTTCGATCGTCAGATTCGGCCCCGCCTGCGACCAGATCGCGGCGATATCGGGACGGCTGGCGATCCAGCAGAATCCCTTGCTGCGCAATAGTCCTTGCAGAGATTCCAGCGCCATGTTGAGGCGCTGCGGGTGAAACGGGCGGTCCGAGCGGAAGGTCATGCTGCTGATGCCGTATTCCTCGGTCTCGGGTGTGTGCCCGTCGGCGATCTCCTCGTCCCAGCCGGGTGTTTGGGCGGCCAGGTCCGGGTCGAACAATCCCGTCTGCAGCACGAGGTCGAGGTCGACGGCGCCGCCGGTGGAGCGCACGATCGTCGCCGACGGATTGAGGCGGCGCAGCAGCGTCTCCACCATCCCGAGGGTCCGTTCGTTGACCAGATCCACCTTGTTGAGGATCAGAACGTCGGCGAACTCCACCTGATCGGTGAGCAGATCAGCGATGGACCGGCCGTCGCCGTCGGCGGCGGCCATATCGCGGTCGGCCAGCGCCTCACCGCGCGCCAGTTCGGGCAGGAAGGTGCAGGCGTCGACGACCGTCACCATGGTGTCGAGTTTGGCGACCTGGCCGAGGCTGGTTCCGTCCTCGAACTCCCAGGTGAACGAGGCGGCTACCGGCATGGGCTCGGAGATGCCTGTCGACTCAATGACGAGCTGGTCAAATCGGTTCTGCCGGGCCAGGTCTCCGACGGCTTCGATCAGATCTTCGCGCAAGGTGCAGCAGATACAGCCGTTGGTGAGCTCGACGAGCCGTTCCTCGGTGCGGTCCAGGTGTCCTGTGCCCGCAACGAGGGCGGCGTCGATGTTCACCTCGCTCATATCGTTGACGATCACCGCGACGCGACGTCCCTCGGTATTGGCAAGGATGTGGTTGAGAAGGGTGGTTTTCCCCGCTCCGAGGAATCCGGAGAGCACGGTTACGGGTAAGAGCTGGACTGTGGTCACATGATAATGATAACCATTATCATTAAGAAGTGGACGCGAGGATGCCCTTCAGCGTTTCGCGACCCTCGGAATCCAGCGGGAGCAATGGGCGCCTCGGATCGCCGACCGCACGCCCCTGCAGGTCCAATCCGGCCTTGACGGTGGTCGGCAACCCGCCCGCGACGATGAACTGAAGCAGCGGCTTGAGTCCCTGGTAGATCGACGCGGCGTCGTCGTGGCGTCCGGCCCGCACGGCCTCGTAGAGATCCAGGCACGGCTGTGGCACCAAACATGGTGCGGCGGTGCACCATCCGGATGCGCCCGCGTTGAGTGCGTCGAGCACCAGGGGATTGCTGCCGTTGTAGAAGGGTAGCTGTCCGTCGCTGAGGCGTTGGATGCCGAGCATCCGGTTGAGGTCGCCCGTCGATTCCTTGACCATGGTGAAGTTGTCGATATCGCGGAACATCGACACCAGGAGTTCAGGTTTCATGTCCACGCCGCTGGTGGCGGGGTTGTTGTAGGCCATCACCGGAATGTCGATGGCTGCGGCCACGGAGGCGAAGTGCTGCGCGATCTCGCGGTCGCTGAGCTTCCAGTACGAGACCGGCAGCACCATCACCGCGTCGGCTCCGGCCTGCTGGGCGTGACGTGCCCGTCGAATGGTGTTGGCGGTGGTGAGATCCGAGGCCCCAACGATGACGGGCACCCTCTTGTTCACGGCGGCCACGGTGGTGTCAACGACGGCGTCGAATTCGCGTTCCTCAAGATAGGCGGACTCGCCCGTGCTCCCCAGCGGCGCGATGGCGTGAGCGCCATCATCGACGAGCCGGGACACAAGTTCGGCGAGTCGATCGGTGTCCACGGTGTCGTCGGGAAGGAAGGGAGTCACCGGGTAGGCAATGATTCCGCGGAACTGGGGTGTGGATGTCATGTGGTTTTCCTCAGGGTCTCAGGGTGATTGGCGAGCGCGGTACGGGCGTAGTACGCGAAGTTGGCGATGCTGCGCCTGGGGGTGAGCGTCCAGTCGTGGGCCTCGCGGGCCAGCCGGTCGGGAAGGGGGGCGATAGTACCCGCCGCCATGGCGGCCAGCTGCAGCTTGGCTCCGCGCTCGATCAACACCGCCAGCGAACAGGATTCTTCGACGGAGGCGCCGGCGACGACATGGCCGTGGTGGGCGAGCAGTATCGCCTTCTTGTCACCCAATGCGGCCGAGATGATTTCACCCTCTTCGTTTCCGACGGGTACGCCCGGCCAATCGGGCAGGAAGGCGCAGTCGTCATACAGGGGTGCGATATCCATCTGCGACACCACGAGTGGTGTCTCCAGCATGGACAGCGCCGCGACATGGAACGGATGGGTATGCACGATGCACCGCACGTCGGGGCGGGCTCGGTAGATCCAGCTGTGGAAGCGGTTGGCGGGGTTGGCCATTCCGGACCCTTCGAGAACGTTCAGGTCCTCATCGACGAGTAGCAGATTCTCCTCGGTTATCTCGTCGAATCCGAGTCCGAGCCGTTGTGTGTAGAAGGTGCCTGGTTCCTCCGCGCGTGCGGTGATTTGTCCGGCGAGGCCGGAATCATGTCCGCGGTCGAAGAGTGCTCGGCACGTGAGCGCGACCTTTTGTCGTGTGGTCCACTCCGAGTCGGAGAAGTGCGTTTCCATGCTGCGCTCGGCGCAATCCATCAGGTCGGACTTGGTGTCGTGAAGTGTGCTGGCCATTTCCGTGCTCCTTTCTGGTCTCGGGATGTTCGACTGCCACTCTAGGACACCGTGTGTCATATAGTCAACATTGTTGTATGCATGTCGGGATAAGTGGCCGATGGGAACCTTCGTGTCACACTGACCTGATGACATCGCTGGTGCGCGCGCTGCGCCGGGAACGTGGCCTGACCTTGGAAGAACTGGGCAGCCGCACCGGTCTGACCAAGAGCTATCTATCGAAGGTCGAGCGCGAGCACAGCACGCCGTCGGTGTCGGTGGCGATACGTATCGCGCAGGCCCTCGAAGTCGACGTCAGCCGACTGTTCACCAACGACGCCCAGGAGTCCCGGGTGGTGGTGGATCGCGGCGCGGATGCATGGGATGACAGTAAGTTTCACGCGCTGAGCACTGAGATGCTCGGCAAGATCATGACGCCCTTCCTGGCTAGCCCATCCACCGAATTCGCCGAGCATAGGTCCTCCCACGAAGGGCAGGAGTTCGTGTTCGTACATCGCGGGTCGATCGAGTTGCAGTGCGAGGACGTCAGTTATGTCCTCGACGAAGGGGACAGCGCGTACCTTGACGCCACCCGCACCCACCGGATACGCCGCACGTCAAAGACGTCGGCGCTGGTGGTCATCGTCGCCGCGACCTAACGCGCTCGGCCGCGTGCCTGCCGGTAGCAGCGCACCAGGGTGTCCGTGGAGCTGTCGGTCTGTTGTGCCGGTGATGCGTCGTCGGTGATGACGGGCAGCAGGGCGACGGCCTGCTTCTTGCCCAGCTCCACTCCCCACTGGTCAAAGGAGTCGATGCCCCAGACCGTACCCGCGGTGAACACCTCATGCTCGTAGAGCGCGATCAGTTGACCGACCGTCGAGGGTGTCAGTTTGGTAGCGAGAATGGTTGTGCTGGGCCGATTTCCCGGCATCACCTTGTGGGGGACGACAGTTGGCGCGGTGCCCTCGGCGGCGATCTCCTCGGCGGTCTTGCCGAAGGCCAGCACCTGCGTCTGCGCGAAGAAGTTACTCATCAGCAGGTCGTGCATGCTGCCGGTGCCGTCGGCGGTGGGCAGATCATCGGTGGGCTCGCTGAAGCCGATGAAGTCCGCCGGAATCAATCGGGTGCCCTGGTGCAGCAGCTGGTAGAAGGCGTGCTGACCGTTGGTTCCGGGCTCACCCCAGTAGATGTCGCCGGTATCGACGGTCACGGGTGCACCATCTGCCTTCACCGACTTGCCATTGGATTCCATGGTCAGCTGCTGCAGATAGGCCGCGAACCTTGCCAGGTCGTTCGAGTAAGGAAGCACCCCACGCGACTGTGCGCCAAAGAAATTGGAGTACCACAAACCGATGAGGCCCAGGAGTGCCGGCGCGTTCTCTTCCAGGGGTGCGGTGCGGAAGTGCTCGTCCACAGTGTGGAACCCGGCCAGGAATTCGCCGAATGCCGCACGCCCGATCACCGCCATCACCGAGAGTCCGATCGCCGAGTCCACCGAGTAGCGACCGCCGACCCAATCCCAGAAGCCGAACATGTTGGCGGTGTCGATTCCGAACTCCGAGACCAGCTTCGCGTTGGTGGAGACGGCGACGAAGTGCTTGGAGACGGCGTCCTCGCCGAGTGCGTCCACGAGCCAGCGCCGTGCCGCGGTCGCGTTAGTGAGTGTCTCCAGCGTCGAGAACGTCTTGGAGGCGACGATGAAAAGTGTTGTCGCCGGGTCCAGGTCGGCGAGTGTGGCCACCAGGTCCGCGGGGTCCACATTGGAGACGAATCGCGCCGAGATCCCGGCGTCGGCGTAGTGACGCAGTGCCTGGTAGACCATCACCGGTCCCAGGTCCGAACCGCCGATCCCGATGTTGACGACGGCGGTGATGCGCTGCCCGGTGGCCCCGCTCCACTCGCCGCTGCGTAGCCGGTCGGTGAAGTCGCCCATGGCATCGAGCACCTGGTGCACGTCGGCGACCACGTCCTGCCCGTCGACCACCAGCTGCGCTTCGCGGGGCAGACGCAGCGCGGTGTGCAACACCGCGCGGTCCTCGGAGGTGTTGATGTGCGCCCCCGCGAACATGGCGTCGCGGCGCTGCTCGAGATTGGCCGCCTTGGCCAAATCGACCAGCAGCGACAGGGTTTCGCGGGTCAGGCGGTGCTTGCTGTAATCGATGTACAGGTCGCCGACCGTGACGGTCAGGTCACTTCCCCGAGTCGGGTCGTCGGCGAAGAATTCTCGAAGATGGGTGGAGGCGATCTGTTTGTGATGAGTTTCCAGTGCCTGCCACGCCGCTGCGAGTGTCATGCGACCGAGCCTAGTAGTGGCGCTCGGAGGCCGCAGGGCTGCCTATTGGTTGGCGCAGGTGACCCATCGGCTGCTGATCCGGGCGAACCCGGCGACACCGGTCTTGGTCTCGGTCTTTCCGCCGGCCGATGCGGTGATCGTCACCCGCGATGAGGCGGTATCGCCATTGACGACCGACTTTTCGACCTTGTCCACGTTGATCTTCAGATCGTCGGGCTGCCCCTCAAGGTCCGCGTCGGTGATCGTCACGCAGGACAGCGCGTTGAGCACGTCGAGGTTCTTGGCGCCGAGCGCGGCATAGAACGCCTTGAGCACGTTCGTGAGCTCGCGCTCCTCCTCCTTGGTCGACTCACGTGGTACCGACGAGGTGGTGGGGCCCGGCACCGAGATGCTGGTGGTTGCGGGTCCCGTGTTCGACGTTGTGGTTGTGGTCGAGGTCGAGCGTCCGGTGCTGGTGGGCGTGCTGGAAGAGCTGGTGGCGATAGGGGTGGTGCTGCTCGTCCTGGTCCGTGACTTTGTGGTCGTCGTCGTGCTGCTGGTCGGCGCCTCGGGGTTCACGAGAGGCACGCCGAGCTTCACGGTGGGGCGCGATTGGGGTGTGTCTTCGATCGTCCGGTTGTTCTCGACCCAGAGCCCGACGGCCACCGCCGTCACCGCGACCAGGCAGAGCGCCAGCACTCCGATGACGATCTTGGTGGCGTGCCTGGCGACGAACCTGCGTGTGGGCGTCGGTTCGGCGGCGACGGCGGCCTCCAGGTCGTAGTCCACCGACTCGTCGTCGCCGTCCTTCGGTGCGGGTTTGTCCGTTGCGACCTCGTCATGGGCGGGGACGTTCTTACCCTCGGCCTCCGGGGTGCCGGCACCGGTGGCGTCGGGCTTGTCCTCGGCCTTGTCTTGGTTGCTCAACGGATCCCTCCCTGTCGGTTCCAGCCGGGATTAGTGTCCCAATCTGCCGCGGCCCAGGCGCAGCAGCAGCATGGCGAGAGTGTGGCCTTCCTGGCCCAGTTCGCTGAAGCGCTCGAGGACCTTCATCTCGCGGCTGTGCACAAGGCGCGGGCCACCGGAGGCCATCCGGGCCTTACCGATTTCGCGGGAGACCTCGGTGCGCCGCTTGATCGCGGACAGGATCTCCGCGTCGAGCCGGTCGATCTCCTTGCGCAGCTCATCGATATCGGGCGCGGGCTCAGTAGCTTCGCCGACATCTTTGTGGCTGGCGTTCTCGGTCATTTGAGTAGTCATTCTGTCTCACACTTTCTCTTGGAGCGGTTCGATCCGCAATGCCGCCCCGGAATCGGGCCTCACAAGAGAGGAGCCCCGTAGTCCGGTAGCGGACTGCGGGGCTCGTGAATCGGCTAGACCACGGGCACCGGAGTCCGGTACCCGTAGAAAAATCGCTGGTGGTGGTCAAGCACATCGAAGAGTGTAGCCGAGATGCGAGGAACGCTTGCGGGAAGTGCGTCAGGCCGAGGTTGTCCCTCGTCAGCGGTAAGTTAGATCGGTCATGGCGAATCTTTCTGAACCAGCACTTTTTGATATGCCCAGCGCCTCGGGTTCCCACAGCGAGGCGTTGCTCGAGGGGCTGAATCCGCAGCAGCGGGCCGCCGTCGCGCACGAGGGGTCGGCGCTGCTCATCGTCGCCGGCGCCGGGTCCGGCAAGACCGCGGTGTTGACCCGTCGAATCGCATATCTGCTGGCCGAGCGGGACGTGAGCCCGGGGCAGATCCTGGCCATCACCTTCACCAACAAGGCCGCCGCCGAGATGCGCGAGCGCGTCGCGAACCTCGTGGGCCGGCGTGCCAACTCGATGTGGGTGTCGACGTTCCACTCCAGCTGCGTGCGCATCCTGCGGAACCAGGCCTCACTGCTGCCCGGATTGAACTCCAACTTCTCGATTTACGACTCCGATGACTCACGGCGGCTGTTGCAGATGATCGGCCGCGATATGGGCCTGGACATCAAGCGCTACTCACCACGGCTGCTGGCGACCGCCGTCTCCAACCTGAAGAACGAGCTCATCTCGCCGGAGCAAGCGGTGGCCAACCTCAGCGTCGATGATGAGGCCGGTGAGCTACGCCGAATCGTCGCCGATGTGTACGGCGAGTACCAGCGGCGCCTGCGGGCGGCCAACGCTCTGGACTTCGACGATCTCATCGGTGAGACGGTCGCCGTGCTGCAGCAGTTCCCGCAGATCGCGCAGTTCTACCGCCGCAAGTTCCGGCACATCCTGGTTGACGAGTATCAGGACACCAACCATGCCCAATACATATTGGTCCGCGAACTGGTAGGTGCTCACGTGGACCGTACGGTCGATCCGGACAGCCCGGAACCGGCGGAGCTGTGCGTGGTGGGTGACGCCGACCAGTCCATCTATGCCTTCCGTGGCGCCACGATCCGCAACATCGAAGAATTCGAGCGCGACTATCCGAACGCGAAAACCATTCTGCTGGAACAGAATTATCGGTCCACACAGAACATATTGAGCGCGGCCAATGCCGTCATTGCCAAGAACACGAACCGCAGAGAAAAGCGGCTGTGGACCGATTCCGGCGAGGGCGAGCTGATCGTCGGTTATGTCGCGGACAACGAACACGATGAGGCGTCCTTCATTGCCCGCGAGATCGACGGACTCTTCGATCGCAGCGACGCCAACTATGGCGACGTCGCGGTGTTCTATCGCACCAACAATAACTCCCGGTCGCTCGAAGAGATCTTCATCCGAACCGGTATCCCCTACAAAGTTATTGGGGGAGTGCGGTTCTACGAGCGCAAGGAAATCCGCGACATCGTCGCCTATCTGCGGGTGCTGACCAACCCGGGCGATGCGGTGAGTCTGCGGCGGATCCTCAACACCCCTCGTCGGGGCATCGGGGAGCGGGCCGAGGCGTGTGTTGCCGTACACGCGGAGACAGCCGGTATCGGCTTCGGGGAAGCGCTCGCGGATGCCGCCGCGGGCAAGGTCGCGATGCTGAACTCTCGCTCCGAGAAGGCGATTGTGGCCTTCATGGACATGCTCGACGAGATCCGCGCCACCCTACGCACCGATCCGGGGGCGTTACCGGATATCGGCGATGTAGTCGACGCCGTGCTCAACCACACCGGGTATCGATATGAACTGGAGAACAGCAGCGACCCCCAGGAGCTGGCGCGTCTCGACAACCTCAACGAATTGGTCAGCGTCGCACATGAATTCAGTGCCGATGCGGCAAATGCTCAGGCGGCTGGGGAAGATCAGCCGGTCGACGACGAGGATGTCGGCGCGCCCCCGGGAAGTCTCGAGGCGTTCCTGGAGCGAGTGTCGCTGGTCGCCGATGCCGACGAGTTGCCCGAATCGACCGCCGGTGTGGTCACGATGATGACTTTGCACACTGCCAAGGGGCTGGAGTTCCCGGTGGTCTTCGTTACCGGCTGGGAAGACGGCATGTTCCCGCACATGCGTGCCCTCGGCGATCCGGTGGAGCTGGCCGAGGAACGTCGGCTTGCCTACGTCGGGATCACGCGGGCGCGTCAGCGGCTGTACCTGAGCCGGGCCAAGGTGCGCTCGTCGTGGGGGCAGCCGATGATGAATCCGGAATCGCGTTTCCTGCAAGAGATTCCGCAAGATCTGATCGAATGGCGGCGCACCGATCCGCTGCCGGGGCGTATCGCGACCGGTGCCGGAAGCTACGGCGGCGGGGGCTATGGATCCAGTGGATCACGCGGGGGTGGCGGCTCGCTGGGTGCTCCGTCCAAAAAGCGCACCAAGCCGCTGCTGGTGCTGGAGCCCGGTGATCGGGTGAGCCACGACAAGTACGGGCTGGGCAAGGTCATGGAGGTGACTGGTGTCGGCGAGAGCGCCACATCGCTCATCGACTTCGGCAGCGACGGGCGCGTGAAGCTGATGCACAACTTCGCGCCCGTGCAGAAGCTCTAGGGTGTGGGGCCTCCCGCTGGGACCACGTCAGCAGGACCTGAAATCTAGGGTGAGCTCATCGGATATCGGGCGCGCGAGACAGGCAAGGATGTATCCATCAGCGATCTGGCCATCCGTAAGCGGCATGTCCGCTATGTCTTCCATCTCCGCCTGTCCGACACAGACTTTGGCTATGCAGGTACCGCAACTCCCTGACTGGCACGAGTAGGGAAGCGAATCGGTTCGCTGGATTGCGTATTCCAAGACTGTGTCGGTGTTTCGGGGGATACTGAGTGTCGAACTGCCTGAGTCGGTGTGCAATGTAACCTGTGCCGCCGGGCCCGGTCGTCCCGTGACGGAAGTACCTGTGGATTTAGTGTCGAATAGCTCGACGTGGACGGCTGCTGGCTTGACGCCGTGTTTGTCGAGCGTGGCGATGGCGTCGTGAACCATCGGCTGTGGGCCGCACAGGAACCATGCGTTGACATCCGGAGCATGAATGTCGTCCGACAGCCTGGCACCGAGCGCCTGGCTGTCGATTCGGCCCTGTCGAAACACTTGCGTTGACTCAGATTCTCGGGAGAGGTAGTGGGTGACCGAGATTCGGCTTCCAAACCGGACCGCAAGTTCGGCGATTTCGTCTGCAAACATAATGTCTTGCCGCGTTCGGTTCCCATACAGCAGGACCGTCTCGCTGCCAGGTTCATTGTTCAGTATTGTGCTGATGAGCGAAATGACCGGGGTTATGCCACTGCCTGCCGCGATGAACACGTAGCGTCCCGAATTGGTCGGATCTGGCACGTGGACGAATTGCCCGCGTGGCGTGCTCGTGTCCAGGGTATCGCCGGGTTTAAGAGTGAGCGCGTATGGCGAGAAGACGCCACCCGCAGCATGTTTGACGCCGATTCGTAGTCGTCTCGTCTCAGCAGGTTCACAGATCGAATAGCTGCGCCGGATTGGTTCGCCCGCGGCTTCACCCCTGATGATCACGTACTGTCCTGCGGTGAAGCGATACTCATCGCGCAACGCATCGGGGACCTGCATCTCGATGATCACACTATCGGGGGTGTCGCGCTCGATCGAGGTGATCAGGAGTTGGTGAAAACCTGGTGTCGGCTGGTCGGTGTTCCGAAACGTTTTGTCGGTGAGTCCACTTCCAAACACCTTGCCGGACTTTACTTCCTTCCACAGGTTGCGTTGCAGGATGGCCGTAGCGGTGTCCAGTCCACCACGGAGTGTGCCGAGCATGGCCCCGCCACACCGTGAACTTGCGCCCGTCAGATACAGGCCATCGATCTCCGTGCGCGGCCCAGGGCGAAAGACGATGTTCTTCAGCGAGAAGTCGAGTCCGGCCCAGGCTCCCAGACGCGTGCGTGTCCAGTCTTCATGGGACAGCATCGTTGAAGATTCTTGCCAGACAATGTGCCCGTCTATGAACGGCATGAGCTGTTTCACGCGTTCAATCACGCGATGTTCCAGTGCGGATTTGCGCGCGATGTACTCCGGATCGGAGTGATAGTCGATGCCATCGAGCGCACCACCTTGGACTCCCCAGAAATCATAGGATTGAGGTGTGCTCGTAGTGATTTCGATCGAGCTAAAGCCTTCACTCCCCGGTTTGGGTGTGTCTTTGAGCGTCGGAGAAGTGATCCAGAGAGCGTACTCGTCCATCTCCTCGTACTGAGTCCAGCTTGCCGAGAGGATGTTATGGCTCCCGGTCAGCTCATTGAAATTCAGCGAGCTGAGGTAGAACCTATGCTCCGACGACATATGTTGTCGTACATCGATATTCAAGCCGAGATACACCGAGAATAGTGTTGGCGTTAGCGGCGCCTTGGCGATTCGGCGACGGGTGCAGGCTTTGGTGTGGACCGCGTCGATGAGCGATGCGTAAGTCGTCTTTATGTCGGCATTACTGACCACAATCGGTGAGTAGATTTCTTCGCCCGTTTCCAGCCGCACGCCATTAGCGCGCCCATGCTCTATGAGAATCTTGTCTACCTTCGTGTGCAGACGAACCTCGCCATCATTGCAACGGATGACGCGAGCCAGGGTGCGCGGGATTCTGGCGACGCCGCCGCGCACATACCAGCCACCGGACTTGATGTAGTGATTGAGCGCGAATGCGTACATTGTGGCCGGGATCTTGGTCCGCGGAAGTAGCAGGAATGCGCAAATGTAACCAAGTGCGGTGCGGGCTGATTCGGAAAGCCTATGGAGGTCAAACAGCTGTTCCAGCGTGATCGCGCTCTTCATGACGGGCAACAGGGTGTTGGGATGCCGCATCAGCTCCAGGGGGCTCGGAATTGGTGGAGCGCCGAGCTTTTCCAGGGCTTCGGCGGCTTTTCGCAGGGTCTTGAGCGTTCGTCGTATGCCTGTCGCATCCTTGGGAAACATTCGTGTCAGCCGGATTTCGAATTGCCGCCACCCGCGGGGCACGCGAAGGTCCAGCCCCGGGGCGATCAAGCGGTCAAAACCATCGGGATCCATGTTGTTGTATTTGATTTCGTCTTCTAGGCCGACTCCGCGCAATACAGTCGGGATCACGCCGTCCAGCTCGCAGTCGCCGATGTAATGCGCACCGGTTGAGAAGCTGAACACCTTGCCACGCTGGAACTCCTGCGCGGCTCCTCCGACTACTGGCTGAGCCTCGAGTACCAGAGTCCGCAAGCCGTTGGCGGATAGGTATGCAGCTGTTGTCAATCCGCCTGTCCCGCTACCGATCACGATTGCATCCCACTTCGGCGCCCCATGGCCCATCTGCGTTCCTCCTATCAATGTGACTTGATAATGCCGCAGATTGTCAAATCTGACAAGGAGGTATGGCAGAATCGTGGGATGGCCAACCCGAATCGGGTTTACGCTGGCGTTTCCGCCGCGGAACGAGGACGCCAGCGTCGGCAGTCCTTGCTCGAAGCGGCGTTCGATATCGTCGGGACGCGTGGTGCCGCAAGCCTCACTGTTGGGGCGATGTGTCGACTGTCAGGCGTGACAGAGCGCTACTACTACGCCCTGTTCAAAGACCTCGATGAGGTCATCGTGCAATTATTCGAGCAACAGTTGCAATCCATGCGCGAGTTCGTCCTGGCTGAAGCGACCGATGCAGCACTCGGTGTGCGGGCGTCGATGCGTGCGGGCGTCGCCGCGGCAATCAACTGGCTGACTGCCGATCCTCGGCGCGTCAGAATCGTTATGACAGAGGGCTACACCTATCCCGCCTTGGTTGCGCGACGTGATGACGTCACCGCATCGATGACGGGTCTGCTGCTCAGCGTTGGGTTTGTGCAGTTCCGGAAAGATCTATGGCCGCGGTCGGCAGGCAAGGCGGTATTTGGTGCGCTCTATATGGTCGGCGGACTTAATGAAGCCGTCCTTGCCTGGATGAATGGCGCCCTGGATGTTGCCGAGGACGAGCTTGTTGATATGTGCACCGAAATGTTCATTCGCACAGGCGAGTACGTCATTGGTCAGAGTATCGACTGAATCACGAAGAGGAGGCCCAAGGCGCCGTTTGTTGATTGCGGCGAACGGATCTCAATGGGGCGATCGCCCCATCGGAATCATTAGTCGCCGAAGCGGCTGAAGGTGATGCCCTTGTTGGCCAACCAGCCCTGCGGGTCGATGCGCTGCGATCCACCCAGCAGCACTTCGAAGTGCAGGTGCGGACCGGTCGAGTTACCGCGGTTGCCGATCGTGGCGATGCGGTCACCCGCCATCACCCGCTGGCCCACCGATACTTCCCAGGTGTTGATGTGGCCGTACAGAGTCACGGTGCCATCCGAGTGGCGGATCTTGACCCAGGCGCCGTAGCCGGCGGTCGGGCCCGTCGCGATGACGACGCCATCGGCCGCAGCCACGATAGGAGTGCCGATGCCGTTGGCGATGTCGATGCCGCCGTGCAGGGCACCCCAGCGGTAACCGAAGCCGGAGGTGAAGGTGCCGTTCGCGGGCATCACGAAGCGCGGAGCCAGCAGACGTTTCTCGCGGTCCGCTCGCTCGGAAGCGAAGGCGGTGGCCTTCGCCAGCTGCTCGTCGGTAATCGAGGTGTCGGTGGCCAGCGGCCCGGAGATCAACTGCGGCCCGTGGGCGGCCATCACCGCTGCGGAGCTACCCAACGCAAGGCTGTGACGATCTGCGGCCGTTGCGGCATCGTGCTCGCTCAGCGCGGTGTACCCGGCGGCGGCAGCTGCACCGGCGGCCATGGCTGCCAGGGCGATGCGGGTCTTACCTACTTGACCGATCTCGCGGCGACGGTGTGCGCCTCCGCTGCTGATCCTGGGCAGCTTGTCGGTCGGGGTGTCTCGAGGATCTCTGGTGCGTGCGGCCGAAGCGGCGAACCAGTCTGCGGTGGCCTCAATGGAAGCGCGGATCCGATCGGCTTCGTCAGTGTCCTCTTCCCAGTCCTGCTCGATCTGGGCGAGAGCGGCCTGGTGCTCCATCTCGGCGCCCTCTTCCGGGGCGTTCTCGTAGACGTCGTAGTCCTCAAGCTCGGGGCGTTCCAGCGCATCACTCAGGCCGAACTCGTCGATCGGCACGATGTTGGTGATCTCGTTCTCACTCGGTGCCGCGCTTCGATCACCACGCGTGCGTGTCGTTCGATGCTGTGTCAAAACCTCGCCAGTCTTCCGTTCGGCGTCACGATCTAGCGTGACCAAAACGTGATCTAACCCAAGAGAAGGTAACGGTTGGGCAAGGGGAGCCGCAACTCAATGCGCGGAAACGCATATAAATGTGACTTGCGTCACGAAGTCGCTGATAGGGCTCCCGAGCCGCGGCATCGTTGCCGAATCTCGCCGGGGCTACCTCACCACAGATCACGGCCGTATGGCGACCCCCCGTGACCGAACTGAAACCGGTTACAGACGCGTTCGAGCCCTGCCAGCGGGTGGCCAAATAATGAATTCTATGAGTGACCAGGTGGTGAATTCGGCCACTTACTCAGAAGTAGTGAGGGGCGTCGCTGTGGCCTTGGCTACAGTCCCTAGTGCAATAGTGCCGACCCGACGTTCGATGAGGAAGATGGGCTAGCTAGATGGATCTTTTCGAGTACCAGGCCAAGGAGCTGTTCGCTAAGCACAACGTGCCGACGACGCCGGGCCGGGTTACCACCACCGCCGAGGATGCCAAGGCGATCGCCGAGGAAATCGGTAAGCCGGTGATGATCAAGGCGCAGGTCAAGGTTGGTGGACGTGGCAAGGCCGGTGGCGTGAAGTACGCCGCCACTCCCGATGACGCGTTTACGCACGCACAGAACATCCTGGGCCTGGACATCAAGGGCCACGTCGTCAAGAAGATCCTCGTCGCCGAGGCCAGCGATATCGCCGAGGAGTACTACATCTCCTTCCTGCTGGATCGCGCTAACCGCACCTACCTGGCCATGTGCTCGGTCGAGGGTGGCGTGGAGATCGAGGTCACGGCCGAGGAGAACCCCGACGCGCTGGCCAAGGTGCCAGTTGACGCGGTCAAGGGCGTCGATCTGGCTCTGGCCCGTGAGATCGCCGAGAAGGGCAAGCTGCCCGCCGCGGTGCTGGATGCCGCCGCGGTGACCATCCAGAAGCTGTGGGAGGTGTTCGTCGGTGAGGACGCCACCCTGGTTGAGGTCAACCCGCTGGTGCGTACCCCCGATGATCAGATCCTGGCCCTGGACGGCAAGGTCACCCTGGACGGCAATGCCGACTTCCGTCAGCCCGGCCACGCCGAGTTCGAGGACAAGGACTCCACCGATCCGCTGGAGCTCAAGGCCAAGGAGCACGACCTCAACTACGTCAAGCTTGACGGCCAGGTCGGCATCATCGGCAATGGCGCGGGTCTTGTCATGTCGACTCTCGACGTGGTCGCCTACGCCGGCGAGAACCACAACGGCGTGAAGCCTGCCAACTTCCTGGACATCGGCGGTGGCGCCTCGGCCGAGGTCATGGCCGCCGGTCTCGACGTCATCCTGGGTGATTCACAGGTCAAGAGCGTCTTCGTGAACGTGTTCGGTGGCATCACCGCGTGTGACGCGGTCGCCAACGGCATCGTCGGCGCCCTGAAGACTCTCGGTGACACGGCAAGCAAGCCGCTCGTGGTCCGTCTCGACGGCAACAAGGTCGACGAGGGCCGCGCAATCCTGGCCGAGTTCAACCATCCGCTGGTCATCCAGGCCGAGACCATGGACGCCGGTGCCGACAAGGCCGCCGAGCTGGCGAGCAAGTAGAGAAGGAATCACTGACTCATGTCCATTTTCCTGAACAAAGAATCCAAGGTCATCGTCCAGGGCATCACTGGCGGTGAGGGCACCAAGCACACCGCGCTGATGCTCAAGGCCGGGACCCAGGTCGTGGGTGGTGTCAACGCCCGCAAGGCCGGAACCACGGTGTCGCACAAGGATGCAGACGGCAACGACGTCGAGCTCCCGGTCTTCGGTTCAGTGGCTGAGGCCATCAAGGAGACCGGCGCCGACGTGTCGATCGCCTTCGTGCCGCCCGCGTTCTCCAAGGACGCGATCATCGAGGCCATCGACGCAGAGATCCCGCTGCTGGTCGTCATCACCGAGGGAATCCCGGTGCAGGACAGCGCATATGCGTGGGCCTACAACCTTGAGAAGGGCAACAAGACCCGGATCATCGGGCCCAACTGCCCCGGCATCATCACCCCCGGTGAGGCGCTGGTCGGCATCACGCCGAACAACATCACCGGCACCGGTCCGGTCGGTCTGGTGTCGAAGTCCGGCACTCTGACCTACCAGATGATGTACGAGCTACGCGATTTCGGTTTCTCGACTGCCATCGGCATCGGCGGAGACCCGGTCATCGGCACGACCCACATCGACGCCATCGAGGCGTTCGAGAAGGACCCGGAGACCAAGATCATCGTGATGATCGGTGAGATCGGTGGCGACGCCGAGGAGCGCGCGGCCGACTACATCAAGGCCAACGTGTCCAAGCCGGTCGTCGGCTACGTCGCGGGCTTCACGGCCCCCGAGGGCAAGACCATGGGTCACGCCGGTGCCATCGTGTCCGGCAGCTCGGGTACCGCTCAGGCCAAGAAGGAGGCCCTTGAGGCCGCCGGTGTGAAGGTCGGCAAGACGCCGTCCGAGACCGCCAAGCTGGCTCGCGAGATCTTGCAGAGCCTGTAACGGGTTACGTACGCAAGGGCCCCGACCGGTTTCCGGTCGGGGCCCTTGTCGTTTCGCCGTTGTCGTGTCGCGCGCTGATGCTCAGGCTCGGTGAGGTCGGCATTCTGGCCGAAATCGCGTCTCCGGTAGCACCTTTCGCCTGCCTGGAGTCGTCGAATCTACTGTCAGGCGATCTCGGGTTTCGTTCAGTGAGATTGTGTGACCTACGCATGAACAATCGGAGGACGGGGCATCGGCGCTCCTGGTGACCGGCTACCTTCTCGGTTCGTGGGCCTCTCGTTCGACACATCCGGTCTGGTGCCGAGCGTTGACGGCTGGTACGACCCGGCGACCGGTGATCAGTTCTGGGTCTCGGATTCGCGAGGCCCCTATCTGTCGGTGCCGCTGGAGGATCTGAGCGTGGTGCGCCGTGCGCTCGTCGAAGCGGTACTGGCGCGGCGCGCGGGCGTCATCGAGGCCTACATCGTCGGCGTCGACACGCTCCCGGGGCTGCTGTACGTGGTGAAGGTTCCGAAAGCTGATGCCCCGCAGGGCCTCACCTTCATGGCATCGATAGTCGTGCCGCGCGCGCATTCGTACGCGATGGTCTGCGGGGCATTCGCGGAGGGGCCGGTGACTGGGGTGCGCGAGGCAACTGTGCTGGAAGAGCTGCTGGCGGTTGGCGATCCGTCATCGCGTATGTGGCCCCCACACCCGTACGCGCCGGATCTCGAGCCGGGCATTCCGTACAACATCGCCGACGAAATACGTTGGGACGATAAGTTTCCTGATCATCCGCTGTCACGTCTACGTCGATGGGTGGCAAGGGTGACGCCCACCATCAGAGTGGGACAGAAATTCGCCGCCTTGCCGCCGTTCTCCGTGAATTAGGCGAATGCTGCGAGTTTTCCGGACAATCGTTCGATGTATGCCCGTACCTCGTCCTCGGAGCGATCAGGCATCCCGAAGATCGCCTCGGTAACCCCCAGCTCGCGCCATGCGGCGAGCTGCTCGGGATCCGGCTTGCCCGCCAGCACGTAGATCAGCGGGTCGTCCGCACGGCCTGCCGCTGCCCATTTCTCCTTGAGTGCCACGATCTTGCCGGTGATGTCCTCGTCGCGCGGGGTGGACATCCAGCCGTCGGCGTTCTTGGCGATCCATGTGAAGTTCTTCTCGGTGCCGCCCGCACCCACGATCACCGGCACATGCTTCTGCACCGTCTTGGGCCAGGCCCAGCTGGGGCCGAAGTTGACGAATTCGCCTGAATAACTGGCCTCTTCGTTCTCCCAGAGCTTGCGCATCGCCTCGATGTACTCGCGCAGCATGGTGCGGCGACGGCCAGCGGGAACGTTGTGATCGGCCAGCTCGTCGGTGTTCCAGCCGTATCCGACGCCGACGGTGACCCGGCCGCCACTCATGTGATCAAGGGTGGCAATCGATTTGGCGAGGGTAATGGGATCGTGCTCTACGGGGATCGCGACCGCGGTGGCCAGCCGGATCTTCGACGTCACCGCGCACGCAGCACCGAGGGATACCCACGGATCCAGGGTCCGCATATAGCGGTCGTCGGGCAGTTCCGCGCCGCCGGTGCCGGGGTGTGCGGCCTCGCGCTTGATCGGGATATGCGTGTGTTCGGGAACGTAGAAGGTGGTAAACCCGCCGTCCTCGGCCGCCTTGGCGGCGATGTCCGGCGAGATGCCGCGGTCACTGGTGAACAGAACGAGCCCGTAGTCCATCCGCCAATTAGAACGTGTTCCAGTTTTGTTGTCGAGAGTGGGGGCTACATCGTGCCGGGAACGGATCACGGTGAGTAAGACGGATGACCGCCCAAAGGGTTCGCTGTTTGCATACCTCCATGACGACCGAACGGATATCTGACCACGTCACATTCGCGTACTGGGTCCCCAACGTCAGCGGCGGGCTGGTCACCAGCACCATTGAGCAGCGCACGGACTGGGGTTACGACTACAACGTGGCTCTTGCGCGCACGGCAGAGAACAACGGCTTCGAATATGCGCTCACGCAGGTGCGTTATGAGGCCAGCTACGGCGCCGAGTACCAGCACGAATCCACCAGCTTCTCCCTGGCGCTGCTGCTGGCCACCGAGCGGCTCAAGGTGATCGCCGCGGTTCACCCGGGGCTTTGGCAGCCCGGTGTGCTCGCCAAGCTGGGCGCGACGGCTGATCACTTGTCGGGCGGTCGCTTCGCCGTCAATGTGGTCTCCGGATGGTTCAAGGACGAGTTCACCCACTTGGGCGAACCCTGGTTGGAGCACGACGAGCGGTATCGGCGAAGCGGCGAATTTCTCCAGGTGTTGCGCAAGATCTGGACCGAGGATGACGTCGACTTCCGGGGCGACTTCTATCGGATCCACGACTTCACGCTGAAACCGAAGCCGCTACACACCCCGGAGCTGTTCCAGGGCGGCAACTCGACGGCCGCGCGCCGCAACGGCGGTTTGTACTCCGACTGGTACTTCTCCAACGGCAAGGACTTCGCCGGTATCACCGACCAGATCGTGGAGGTCCGGGATCACGCCCGAACCGTCGGCCGCGAGGTCAAACTCGGGCTCAACGGTTTCATCATCGCCAGAGACACCGAGGCCGAAGCGCGCGAGGTATTGCGGGAGATTGTCGCGAAGGCGAACCGCCCCGCCGTGGAGGGTTTCCGCGCGGCCGTTCAACAGGCCGGCGCGGCCACTGGAGACAAGAAGGGAATGTGGGCGGATTCCTCGTTCGAGGACCTCGTGCAATACAACGACGGATTCCGCACCCAGCTCATCGGCACCCCGGAACAGATCGCCGAGCGGATTGTCGCCTATCGGCGGCGGGGTGTGGATCTGATCCTGGGTGGTTTCCTGCACTTCCAGGAGGAGATTGAATACTTCGGCGCCAAGGTGCTGCCACTGGTCCGTGAGATCGAGGCGGCCGACGCTCAGGAAACCCACAGCGAATATCGCGTACCGGTTTTGAGCTAACCGATGTGCCTTGGCCGTGTCTGGCCTTGTCTGCGTCCGTACCGGCGCCGGGTGCAGTAGCGTGGAGGCGATCCACCCCGAGACCACGACCGAAACCGTGATGTAGGAGATGTAATGACGTATTCGACCGGTGGGCCCGGATACCAGCCCGCGCAGCCGTCCAACCCGTACGGCACCCCGTCCTTTGTGGCCGAGCCCAACACGGGCGCGCTGGGGGTTTACCTGCCCGGTGGTGTCTTGGTGCTGAGCCTGATCGGCTTCATTGCCGGCTTCGGGCCGTTCTACACCGGGAAGGCCAGCTCGGGGACGTCGGGAAGCTTCGGCGGGTTCGACCTCCTGGCCTTGTCGCCGGTCTTCGGCTTCGCGCAGTTCGCACTGCTGATCGCCGGTCTGACCGCGGGTGTCTCGCTCCTCTCCGGCAAGGACGACAAGCAAGCTCCCGTGGCTATCCTGTCGATCGTCGGATTCCTCTTCGTGCTCGGTGGACTGTTCGGTAACCCGTTCGCGGCCGCCTTCGGCGAGGTCGGCATCGGGTGGGGCCTGATCACGCTTGCCGTGGTGTCCGGCCTGCAGGCCGCGGTCGCCGTCTACGCCCTGCTCAGTGAGGTGGGCGTCGTCAAGGCCAAGACCGCCTCGCCGGCGACCAACCCGTTCGGCAGCCAGTACCAGACGCAGCAGAGCCAGTACTACACCCCGCCGCAGCAGCAGCCACAGCAGCAGCTTCCCAAGCAGGGGCAGGGCTACGGCCAGGCCGGTGCGCAGGGCTACGGCCAGCAGCAGGGCTTTGGCCAGCAGGCCGCCCAGGGCTACGGCCAAGCCGGTGCGCAGGGCTACGGCCAGCAGCAGCCCGCTCCCGCCGGGCCACCGTCGTACGGCGGCTACGGCCAGCAGCCGCCGCAGTCGGCGCCTCCGACTCCGCCGCAGGGCTTCAGTAGCACCGGGTTCACGCCGCCGCCAGCACAGCCGGCTCAGCAGACTGCGTCGTCGCAGCCGACCCAGCAGTACCCCACCTTTGGTGCGGCCAGCGGTCAGGCTCCCGGTGGTGAGCAGCAGGGTAGCGCCAGCGCCGGTTCGGCCGCTGCCAGCGGTGACGATCTGTTCGGCACCTCTCGTCCCTCCAACTAGACGGTGTTCACTGCCGTGATCGGCGCGTGAATCAAACCTCGCGCGCCAATCCTGCACAGGCTCGCGCACTGCTGACGGTTGCCTTTGGCCCGTCAGCAGTTGCGTTGGTCATCATTGCGGCAATCGTCTTGGTGCAGTTGGTGATTGCCAACAGCGACATGACCGGGACGTTCGGTGCGGTGGCCAGCATGTGGCTGGGCACCCACCTGGTACCGATCTCAATCGGTGGGCGAGTCATCGAGGTGCTGCCGCTCTTGCCAACAGCCGCAATGGTGTGGGGTGTCGCCCGAACCGTCGCTTCGACAATCGCCCCCACCGCTTCCTGGTACGTGATCCGGTGGGTGATCGTCTCGGCCCTGGCCGGCCCGCTCCTCATGACGGCGATATCGCTGGCGATCATCCATGACGCATCGACGGTGCTGACTCAGCTGCAATCACCGAACGCCTTGCGCGCATTCGGTTCTGTCCTCGGTGTTCACGCGGCCGGTGCAATTGCCGGCGTCCTACTGCGGGCAGGCAGGCGGCTCGCGGCGGTGCTACAGCTGCCGTCGTGGCCGATGGAGGCCGCCCGTGGCGCTGCCGCCGGGGTACTCGCGCTGTTCGGGCTGTCCGCGGCCGTGACGGCGGGGTCGCTGGTGGTCCACTGGGCGACGATGGATCAGCTGTACTCGGTGACCAACGATTTCGTAGGTCAGCTGAGCCTGACACTGTTGGCGCTCCTCTACGCGCCCAACGTCATTCTGGGTGCATGCGCGCTGGCGGTTGGATCCAGCGCACATGTGGGCACCGCGGCCTTCAGTGCGTTCGCTGTGTTCGGCGGCCAGCTGCCCGCGGTGCCGATTCTCGCGGCCGTTCCCACACCGCCACTCGGCCCCGCATGGGTGGCACTGATGATCATCGGTGCGGTATCCGGGGTGGCCGTCGGCCAGCAATGCGCACGCCGACCTGTTCCATGGCCCACCGCGATCCACAAAGTGGTCACGGCGGCACTTCTAGCGGCAACATTCCTGGCGATCGTCGGCAAGCTCGCCGGAGGACAGCTGGGGAACTTCGGACGCCTGGGGATCGACCAGGGCACGTTCGGCCCCGGGGTGTTCTTCTGGTTCCTGGTCATCGGCCTATTGACGGTGTTCATGCTGGGCGGAGCCACGCGCCTTCCGGCCAGGGCGCGGCCGGAACCGGTACTGGAGCCCGAACCCGTGCCTGAACCTGAACCCGAGTCGGCGCTGGAACCCGTGCCGGAACCTGAATCGGAACCGGAGCCCGGCCCCGAGAGCGGCTCTAGCGACCCTCCAGAATCGGCCACGTGACCAGCCCGGCTACGCTCAGCGGCGTGTCGGTGTCGGATTCTCTTCGCGCTAGCGGCTCATCGGAGCCCCAGCAGGCCGTTGAGATTGCCCCGTCTGCCCCCGCGCGCGTCGTGGTCCTGGCTTCCGGTACGGGAACCCTCCTGCGCTCCCTGTTAGACGCGGCCACGGGTGACTTCCCCGCTCGCATCGTCGCGGTGGGCACCGACCGGCAATGCGATGCCGTCGATATCGCCGCTGGCGCACAGCTTCCTAGCTACACCGTGCGGCTCGGTGAGTACGACACCCGCGAACACTGGGACGCCGCGATCACCGAGGCCACCGCCGCGCACCGGCCCGATCTGGTGGTATCGGCCGGATTCATGAAGATTCTTGGACCACTGTTTCTTTCACAGTTCTTGGGCCGGGTCATCAACACCCACCCCGCGCTGCTGCCGTCCTTTCCCGGCGCGCACGCCGTGCCCGAAGCCCTGGCGCATGGGGTGAAGGTCACCGGCTGCACGGTGCACCTGGTCGATGCAGGGATGGATACCGGCCCGATCCTTGCGCAGCAGGCCGTCCCCGTTCATGGGGACGACGACGAGGCGAGCCTGCATGAACGCATCAAGGTGGTGGAACGGACGCTGCTGGTAGATGTGCTGGCCGCGGTGGCCACCAGAGGTTTGACATGGAACGGAAGAAGGGCCTCCATCAAGTGAGTACGCAGCGACCCGTACGGCGGGCATTGATCAGCGTCTACGACAAGACCGGATTGGAAGAGCTCGCCGGCGGTTTGCACGCCGCCGGTGTGGAACTGGTGTCCACCGGATCTACCGCGAAAACCATTGCCGCCGCGTCAATTCCGGTGACACCGGTGGAAGAGGTGACCGGGTTTCCGGAGGTGCTGGATGGCCGGGTGAAGACCTTGCATCCGCACGTGCACGCCGGCGTTTTGGCCGATACCCGCCGCGAGGAACACCTCACCCAACTCGCGGAGCTGGGCGTCAAGGGTTTCGAACTGGTGGTGGTCAACCTGTACCCGTTTGCCGCCACGGTGGCCTCGGGTGCCTCCGAGGACGAATGCGTCGAACAAATCGACATTGGTGGCCCCTCGATGGTGCGCGCCGCTGCCAAAAACCACCCGAGCGTGGCGGTGGTCGTCGACCCCGCCGCATACGGTGACGTGCTGGCTGCCGTCGATGCCGGGGGGTTCACCCTGGAGGCGCGGAAGGTGCTGGCGGCCAAGGCGTTCCGTCACACTGCCGAGTACGACGTGGCTGTGGCCGGCTGGCTGTCGACTGTCGCGGAGCCTGAGGGCGCGGAATTGCCGGCGTGGATCGGTGGGACGTGGAACCGCTCGGCGGTGCTGCGCTATGGCGAGAACCCGCACCAGCAGGCAGCCCTGTACACGGGTGCCTCCGGGCACGGTTTGGCGCAGGCCGAGCAGCTGCACGGAAAAGAGATGTCGTACAACAACTACACGGATGCCGACGCCGCCTGGCGTGCCGCGTGGGACCAGGACAAGGCCTGTGCGGCCATCATCAAACATGCCAACCCGTGCGGTATCGCGGTGTCGGACATATCGATTGCCAACGCGCACCTCAAGGCTCACGAATGCGATCCGTTGAGCGCTTTCGGCGGGGTGATAGCCGTCAACCGTGAGGTGAGTGTGGAGATGGCCGAGCGGGTCGCCGACATCTTCACCGAGGTGATCGTCGCACCCGGTTACGCAGAGGGCGCGGTGGAGGTGCTGAGTCGCAAGAAGAACGTGCGTCTGCTGCGCGTGGCCCCGTCGCAGTCCGGGCGCGCCGAGTGGCGACACATCAGTGGTGGTCTGCTCGTACAGGAGCGCGACGCGCTGGACGCCGAGGGTGACGATCCGGCCAACTGGACATTGGTGGCCGGCACCGCCGCGGACGAGGACACGCTGGCGGACTTGGTGTTCGCCTGGAAGGTCGGGCGGGCCGTCAAGTCCAACGCGATCGTCGTCGCCTCCGGTGGCGCCACTATCGGTGTCGGCATGGGACAGGTCAACCGCGTCGACGCCGCGCGATTGGCGGTCTCACGGGGTGGGGATCGAGTCTCCGGTGCCGTCGCGGCCTCGGACGCGTTCTTCCCCTTCCCCGACGGCCTGGAGGTGCTGACGGAGGCCGGAGTGCGCGCGATCGTGCATCCGGGTGGGTCCATGCGCGATGAGCTGGTGGCCGATGCCGCCAAGGCCGCCGGAATCACGTTGTACACCACCGGAGCACGCCACTTTGCCCACTAGGGTGCACTAAGAGGGAGAGCCAATGGTTCAGCCCAGTTTGGATTGGCCGGGCGAGCCATTGCGCTCGCTGGTGTGGACGCTGCAGGCGTGTGTGATCACCTTGGCGCTCTTCCTTGCGGTGGCCTTTCTGATCGCCCGTTTCACTCAATGGGGGCAACAGTTCTGGCGGGTAAACGCGCCCTTCTTCTGGGGGAGCGACACTTGGCGCACGTGGGCGCTGGTGGCGTTCATGATGTGGCACACCGTGTACATGGCGCGCGTGACGGTCATCTTCACGTACCAGTACAAGGACCTGATGAATGCGTTGCAGGTTGGTTCGGAGGCGCTCGTCACCCATGACTCTGGACTACTGGCGGACGCGCGTCAGGCGTTTTTCACGTCCTTCGCGATTAGCGGCGTGCTGGTAGTACTCACCGTGACATACACGGTGGTGGATCTCTTCCTGCGGAGAGTGCTCGCCATCCGGTGGCGGGTGTGGCTCAACGCGCGGCTCGTCGACGACTGGATGAGCAAGGATGCGTTCTACCGCAACCGTTTTCTGGACACTCCGGTAGAGAACCCGGATCAGCGAATCCAGATCGACATCGAGACGCACACCACCAAGTCGGTGGATTTGGTGCTCGGCGCGGTGAACAAAACCCTCCTGATCGTGATGTTCACCGGGGTGTTGTGGCAGCTCTCGGGTCCGTTGCTGCTGTGGGGAGTCGAGATCCCGCGCGCCATGGTGTTCATCGCATTCGTCTTCTCGATCACCGTGACGGTCCTTGCGTTCTGGATCGGCCGGCCGTTGGTACGGCTGAATTTCTTGAATGAACGATTCAGTGCGAGTTTCCGCTATGCGTTGGTGCGCCTGCGCGACAGTGCGGAGCGGGTAGCGTTCTATCGTGGCGGCGAGCGTGAACGCAAACTGCTGCATGCACGCTTCGCCGACATCATCGCCAACATGTGGCGGATCGTCTTCGCGCAGCTGCGACTGAACGGCTGGAATCGGGGCGTCGGCGATGTGACGACGGGGATGATCCCCTACATCGTGCAGGCGCCGCGGTTCTTCACCGGGCAGATCAAGGTGGGGGACCTGCTGCAGACCGTCGCGGCTTTTGGAAGTGTCTGTGGCGCAATGTCCTTTTTCCGGGACAGCTATGACGAATTCACCGTCTATCGGGCCGCGCTCATGCGCATCGACCAGATGCTCGACAGCGACCACCGGGCCCGCGAGCTGCCGCGGATCGATGTGACCGACGCGGACGACGCCCTGGTCCTCACCGATGTCGATGTCCGAGATCTGCAGGGGCTGGACATGATCGCGGGCCTGAACCTCGAGCTGTCCGCGGGTGGCAGTGTCGTCGTCAAGGGCCCATCGGGATGCGGGAAGACGACCCTGCTGCGCAGCCTGGCACAGCTGTGGCCACAGGCCACGGGTGTGGTCGCGCGTCCCGATGGCTGGGCGACGCTGTTCCTGCCTCAGCTGCCGTATCTGCCGTTGGGCAACCTACGCGAGACCGTGGTGTATCCGCTTCCGGTGGAGGAAGTTTCAGACGATAAGTTGACGCAGGCTTTGCGTGATGTCTCCCTGGGGCATTTGGCCGAGCGGTTGGACGAAGAAGCCGACTGGGCGGCCGTGCTCTCGCTGGGCGAGCAGCAGCGGGTGTCCTTCGTGCGGGTGCTGCTGGTGCGCCCGACAGTGGTGTTCCTCGACGAGTCGACCTCGGCCCTGGATGAGGGGCTGGAGGACGCGATGTATGCGCTGGTGCGGGAACGGCTGCCCGACAGCGTGGTGTTCAGCGTGGGGCACAGGTCGACGATCGACCGCCACCACCAGTCGCGGTTGCAGCTGACAGGCAGCGGTGCGTGGGAGCTCGTCGCGCTTGCCGAGTAGTGCCCGAGTCTGCGTCCCACGACGGTTCTGGGGCATAAACCGTCGTGAGACGCAGACTCGGCGGGTGCGGGGGGCACGACGTGGGTGGGAACTTTTGGCTACGGCCGTACGACTGATCTAGTGACGGCGCCTGCGGGCTGGGCGTGGTCCACCGCAGTGGCTCCATGCGACGGATGCCACCACGGTGCTTCTGATGAGTTGGGCAGTTAACCGTTCAATGAAAGGAACCGCCATGCGCGATATCGCTGTTGAGATCGTTGTTGAGGACGACGAAATCGTCACCGCGACGGAAATGGTTGCCAGCCACTAAGAGCGGACGGCGGGCGTGCGTGGCCGTCCCACTGGCCGCGCACGCCCGGACGCAAGCACGGAGGCGAAAATAGTGTTCGTCCATGACCCCCGCTGGCGCCGGTTCGTCGCGGACTGGGCCCCCCGCTATGAAGAAACGGTCTTCATTCCCGGGCTGGTGCCGGACCAGAAGGCGATCACCGATCGAATAGCGGCGGCGGTGACCTCAGCGACCACCGCCGATGGAAAAGGATTGCGACTGCGCGCATTCCGGGGCAGCGAGTTCGACTTCAAGCTCACCGAGCGGCTCTCGCGGAGCGCGCCAAAAGGCGCGCAGTCCTTGACCGAGTGGCTCGCCGATAACGCCGACGATCGTCCGGCATGCGTCGCCATCAACGACGTCTCCTCATGGGATCTGGGTCTTGCCGCGTTGGCCCAGGCCGTGGTGCGCAGTCTTGTCCCGGATCGAGACCTGATGTCCGGCGCGGATATTTACACCTTCATCGCTGATGTGGAATGGACACCCTTCGGAATTCACAAGGATGACGAGCCATCGCTGATCTTCCACCTGGGTCCGGGTGTCAAGGAACTCTGGGTGTGGCCCGCGGGTGGAATTGACCAATATCAGTTGTTCGAGAACCCGTCATTGGGCAAGGTCTCATTTGACTTCGACCGACTGCTTCCCGGTGCGAGCTGCTACACCCTGTGCCCGGGTGACTTCGTGTGCATCCCCCGTGGGCGCTATCACCTTTTTCGCAACGCAGGTCCCTCGGTGTTTCTGGGGATCACACTCTTTCCGCTCAACGTCCGGAAATCCTTCTCGGACTTGATGGTCGATCACTTCGGTGCGCGGCTTGATGCGGCAGGCGAGCCGCGCAGCTTCGAGGATGTCCATCAGCTGGTGATGGAGACGCTCCGCGAACCCGGGGCGATGTCCGGATTGGCGACAACCATGGAACTGGCGGCGGCGAAACAGCGCACCGCCGGGTATCTGCGCGCACCGAAGGTGGCGGCCTTGCGCGCCGGCGATCCTCCCGTTGGTGCCACATTCGGCTGGGCTTATCCGGGAGTGGTGCAATCATTCACCGGCGCGGACCGAACCCATCTGGTGGCGCGTGGTCGTGATATCGCGTTCGGTGGCGCGGTGAACCTTGACGGACTCTTAGCACTCGCGGGGGAGTTCACCCTGAATGATCTTGACGCGGTACTCGCGGCAGAACTGGATATCGACCGGCGCCGTCAGGTTGCGAATGCGCTGTGGCGCTTCGGCGCTCTGGATCTTGTTAGCGCTCTCCCAGCGACTCGCGCCGCTTGCGCCGCTTCCGCTTGACGTTCACTCCACCCCACAGTGAGAACCCCTTGACCGTTATGTGCGGGGCACCCTCTACGCCTCTGCCGCTCGCCGAGTGATCGAAGCCACCCATCACCGCGACGCCCTTGACGTCTACGTTGACCTCCGGCGGTATGAGGATCGTCTGGCCGCCCATGATGGAGAAGGAGCGGATCTCCACCTCGTTGGAGGTGAAGTCGGCATAGCGCAGATCCAGCACGCCGCCACCCCACAGCGCGAATGAGGTGAGCTTGCCGGGCACGTTCCAGCGACCGCGTCGTTCAAATCCGCTCATGATTGCCATCAGCACCGTCGAGGGGGCTGGCTTGCTGTCTTGACCGCGAACTTGAGAAGTAGCAACTGCGGGCAGGTCCGCGCTGAGCTGATCAAGCTCACCGTATGTATTTGCCGAGTACACCTTCGTGAGGCGCTCCTCGAACTCAGAGAGCTCCAGCCGACCCTGCGCGGCAGCGTCGGACAACAGCTGTGCGACGCGCATGCGATCGGCGTCTGCGGCCCGCATCGATGCGGTAACCCGCTCAGGGAGGTTGCTCATCACCGCCGAGCCTACGACGAACGGCGCTTAAAGGCACGCGGTTCATTAGTGTTGCTCAGCGCACTACGCACGTAGTGCCGTCTGGTTCACACCTGCCATGCGGGAGGACGCTTCTGCAGGAAGGCCAACATGCCCTCCTGTGCCTCGGGCGACACGAACAAACGCGCGGAGGTTTCTGTCAACTCGGCTGCACGCGCATCGAAATCGGCGAGGATCGGCGCGGTGGTGAGCCTCTTCGACTCGGCCAGCCCCTGCGGCGAACCGAGCGCGATGTCATCCACTAACGAAGTGACCGCGGCCTCGACTGCCTCGGGACTGTCGACGGACGTGGTCACCAAACCGATCTCCGCGGCCACCCGCGCGTCGAACCTCTCGCCGGTGACGAAGTAGCGCGCGGCCGCCCGGCCGGTGAGCCTGGGCAGCAGCGTCAGCGAGATGATCGACGGCGCGACTCCGATGCGTGCCTCGGTCAGCGCGAAGGTGCTGTCGGGTCCCGCTACCGCGATATCGGCGGCGCCCACCAGACCGAAACCGCCGGCTCGCACATGGCCGTTGACGGCAACGATGACGGGCAGGGGCAGCTCGAGAATGTCGCGCAGTAGCGCGGTGAGTTGGCCGGCCCGATCCTTGGCGACATCTTGGGGATCGGACGACGCCGCTGAACTCTCCGACAGATCGGCGCCCGCGCAGAAGGTGTTGCCGGTGTGGGTCAGCACCACGGCACGCACCGTCTTGTCGACAGCGGCCCGCTGCAGTCCCTCCCGCAGTTGCAGCACCAACCTGCTGGACAACGCATTGCGGTTGTGCGGTGAGTCGAGGGTCAGGCGAGCGGCGCGGCCCTCCACCTCGTACTGGACCAGAGTCTCAGATTCTTTCGCCATTCGGCGGACCTTTCCTTTAGTACGAGCGGGGTAGGCCGAGGGACGTCTGCGCCACGAAGTTGAGGATCATCTCCCGGCTCACCGGGGCGATACGCCCGAAGCGCGACAGATTCAGCAGGGGCGCCACGGCGTACTCGGAGGTCAATCCGTTGCCGCCCAAGGATTGCACGGCACGGTCGGCCGCGCGGCAGGCCACGTCCGCCGCGGCGTACTTGGCCATGTTGGCCGCCTCCGCGGCGCCCCAGTCATCGCCACAGTCGTACAGGGTGGCGGCCTTCTGCATCATGAGCTTGGCCAGTTCCAGCTCGACCTTGATCTCGGCGAGCGGGTGCGCGATGGCCTGATGCGCGCCGATCGGTGTCTTCCAGACCTGGCGGGTCTTGACGTAGTCGGTGGCCTTGTTCAATGCGAGCCGGGTGAGGCCAACTCCACTGGCAGCGCCCATGATTCGCTCGGGGTTCAATCCGGCGAACAGCTGCATGAGTGCGGCGTCCTCGGAGCCGACGAGCGCATTACCGGGCACCCGTACATCGTCGAGGAACACCTGGAACTGTCGTTCCGGGAGCGTGAGCTCCATATCGATGGGCGTGTACTCGAACCCCTTGGTGTCGGTGGGTACCACGAACAGGGCAGGCTTGAGCTTGCCGGTCTTGGCCTCCTCGGTGCGCGCCACCACCAGCACGGCGTTGGCTTGGTCGACACCGGAGATGAAGACCTTGCGCCCATTGAGGATCCAGTCACCACCGTCGCGCTTGGCTGTGGTGATGATGTTGTGGGAGTTCGAGCCGGCGTCGGGTTCGGTGATGGCGAACGCCATGGTGAACGTGCCATCAGCCATCGAGGGCAGCCAGTTCTTCTTCTGCTCATCGGTGCCGTAGCGGGCGATGATGGTGGCATTGATGGCGGGGGACACCACCATCATCAGCAGCGGGCACCCCGCCGCCGAGAGCTCCTCGAATACGAGCCCAAGCTCGTACATGCCGGCACCGCCGCCGCCGTACTCCTCGGGGATGTTCACTCCCAAGAAGCCGAGCTTTCCTGCCTCATCCCACAACTCGGTCAGGGGAGCATGCGTCTTGGACTTTTCCAGGTAGTACTGGTGGCCGTAGTTGCCGGTGAGCGAGGCCACCGCTTGCCGCAGCGCCTTGCGCTCATCGGACTCGACATAAGGATTGATGACGGTCATGACTCTCCTTCGTTGGCGGCCAGCTGAGCCAGTACGGTACCCAGCTCGACCTGTTGTCCCGGTTCGACATTGAGGATCTCGATGACGCCGTCGGCGGGGGCAACGATGGTGTGCTCCATCTTCATGGCCTCCAACCAGACGATCGGCGTCCCTGCGGTGACGGTGTCTCCGACCGCGGCACCCACTCGCAGCACCACACCCGGCATCGGCGCGATGAGCGAGCCCGCCGCGAGCTCGGTGCTGGGGTCAGTAAACCGGGGCACCACAGTGAGGGCGACCGGACCGAGCGGTGAGTCGACGTTGACGGTCGCGTCATAGCGTGCGACGTCGAAGCCCCGCCGGACGCCGTCGATCACCAATGCCACGTGATCCGGTGTCGCCGAAACTAGTTTGATGACGGGCCAATCTCCATCGAGTTCCAGCCCGGCGCGGGTCAGGCGGTAGCGCACGCTATGGACAGCTTCGCTGCTTTCGCGATACTCCTTGGTCTGGTAGCCGGATGCCAGGTTGCGCCATCCGCTGGGCAGATCCGCGCAGACGATGGCATGTGCCCGGTTGGCCGCGGCATCGGCAAGTGCTGCCGCGAGCGCCGAGTACTGGTGCGCCGCTTCGTCGGCTAGGGGCTTCGAAAGGACATCGAGGCCATGCTTGTCCAGGAAGGATGTGTCGGTGTCGCCGGCGAGGAACGCCGGATGCCGCAACGCGTTGACCAGCAGGTCGCGATTGGTGGTCAGGCCATGCAGGCGAGTGCGTTCCAATGTCGACGCCAACAGCCGGGAAGCTTCGGTGCGCGTTGGTGCCACCGTGATGACCTTGGCGAGCATCGGGTCGTAGTGAACCGACACCACGCTGCCGTCGACGATGGTCGAGTCCAGGCGCACCCCGTTGCGCCCCGGGTGTCCGGGCACATGGAATTCCGCGGAGACTCCAGGGATCTCAAATGTGTGCACAGTGCCGCTTTGTGGCTGCCACCCGGCCGCGGGGTTCTCCGCGTATAAGCGTGCCTCAATCGAATGGCCATGAATGGCAGGCGGTTCGGCAGGAAGCTTGCCGCCCTCTGCCACCTGGATCTGCAATGCGACCAGGTCGAGTCCCGTGGTGCACTCGGTGACCGGATGCTCCACCTGCAGACGTGTGTTCATTTCCAGGAAGAAGAACTCGCCGCTCTCCGTGGCCAGGAACTCCATGGTCCCCGCGCCGACATAGCCGATGGTCGCCGCGGCGGTGCGTGACGCCTCGAAGAGCTGCTCCCGCATGCCGTCGATTCGGGTCACCAGAGGTGAGGGTGCCTCTTCGATGACCTTCTGGTGGCGGCGCTGGATGGAGCACTCGCGCTCACCCACGGCCCACACTGTGCCGTGGGTGTCGGCCATCACCTGTACTTCGATGTGTCGACCGGTGCCCAGGTAGCGCTCGCAGAAGACTGTCGGGTCCCCGAACGCCGATTGAGCTTCCCGTTGTGCGGCAGCGATTTCGTCCGGCAGGTCAGCGAGTTTGTCGACTACTCGCATGCCGCGGCCACCGCCACCGGCGGACGCCTTGACGAGCACCGGGAGCTGATCGGCGGTGACGGTATCCGGGTCGAGCTGTCCCAGCACCGGAACGCCGGCGGTGTCCATGAGTTTCTTGGACTCGATCTTCGAGCCCATCGACTCGATGGCGGTGACTGGCGGACCGATCCAGGTCAGGCCGGCATCGGCCACTGCGCGAGCGAAATCGGCATTCTCGGAAAGGAATCCGTAGCCGGGGTGAATGGCGTCGGCGCCGGTGGCCTTGGCCGCGGCGATGATCAGCTCACCGCGCAGGTAGGTCTCGGCGCTGGATGTGCCGGGCAGGTGGACCGCGGCATCGGCCTCGGAGACGTGTGGGCTGTCGGCGTCGGCGTCGGAATAGACGGCGACCGTGCCAAGCCCCAGCTTGCGGCAGGTGGCGAAGACGCGGCGGGCGATTTCGCCGCGGTTGGCCACCAGAACAGAGGTGATCATCTTGAAGCCCTTCTGTGCTTTCGGTTCTTCACGCAAGCGCTCATCACTACATCCGGAAGACGCCGAAGTTCGACGTCCCCTCGATTGGTCCATTAGCGATGGCGGACAGGCACATACCGAGCACGGCCCGGGTGTCGCGGGGATCGATGACCCCGTCGTCATAGAGACGCCCGGACATGAACATGGGCAGCGACTCGGCTTCGATCTGGGCCTCGATGGCGGCCCTCATCGCGGCATCCGCGTCCTCGTTGACGGCCTGGCCCCGTGCCACCGCGGCGGCACGGCTGACGATGGAGATGACACCCGCCAGCTGGGTACCGCCCATGACCGCCGACTTGGCGCTGGGCCACGCGAACAGGAAACGGGGGTCGTAAGCGCGCCCGCACATGCCGTAATGACCGGCTCCGTACGAGGCGCCGACGATCAGCGACAGATGCGGCACGGTGGAGTTGGACACGGCGTTGATCATCATCGACCCGTGCTTGATCATGCCGCCCTCTTCGTACTCCTTGCCCACCATGTATCCGGTGGTGTTGTGTACGAACAGAAGTGGTGTGTTGGTCTGGTTGGCCAGCTGGATGAACTGGGTGGCCTTCTGTGCTTCCTCGCTGAACAGCACGCCGCGCGCATTGGCGAGGATGCCGATGGGGTAGCCGTGGAGACGCGCCCACCCGGTCACCAGTGACGACCCGTACTGCTCTTTGAACTCGTCGAACTCCGAACCATCGACGATGCGTGCGATGACCTCACGCGGGTCGAACGGTATACGGAGGTCTCCAGGCACGATGCCGATGAGCTCTTCCTGATCCGCGATCGGTTCGACGACCGCCGCGGGCTTGGGGCCCTTCTTGACCCAGTTGAGGCGGGACACGATCTGACGACCGATCCTTACGGCGTCCTGTTCATCCACCGCCAGGTAGTCGCCCAAACCGGAAACCCGGGAGTGCATTTCCGCGCCACCCAGGGACTCGTCATCGGACTCCTCGCCGGTCGCCATCTTGACGAGCGGGGGACCGGCCAGGAATACCTTCGAGCGTTCCTTGATCATCACGACGTGATCAGACATGCCGGGGATGTAGGCGCCGCCGGCGGTCGAGTTCCCGAACACCAGGGCGATCGTCGGTATGCCTGCCGCCGAAAGCCGAGTGAGATCGCGGAACATCTGCCCGCCGGGAACAAACACTTCCTTCTGGGTGGGTAGGTCCGCGCCGCCGGACTCCACCAGCGAGATCACGGGTAGACGGTTCTTGAAGGCAATATCGTTGGCCCGCAGCACCTTGCGCAATGTCCACGGGTTACTGGTACCGCCCTTGACGGTGGGGTCGTTGGCCACGATCATGCACTCGACGCCCTCGACCACGCCGATGCCGGTGACCAGCGAGGCGCCGACGGTGAAGTCGCTGCCCCATGCCGCGAGCGGGCACAGCTCCAGGAACGGGGAGTCGGGGTCGATCAAGAGCTCGATGCGCTCACGTGCCAGCAGCTTGCCGCGTTCATGGTGGCGGGCAACGTATTTGTCGCCACCGCCGGCGAGCGCTTTTGCCGTTTCGGTGTTGACTTCGGCAAGTTTGGTCAGCATGGCCCCGGCGGCGTCGAGGTACTCGGGAGAGTTGGTGTTGACGGCGGTGCGAAGCTGAGTCATGACTGATACCCCAGGAGCTTGGCGGCCAGCGAGGTGAGGATCTCGGTGGTGCCGCCGCCGATCCCGATGATGCGCATATCGCGGTACTGCCGTTCGATTTCGCTCTCGGTCATGTAGCCCATGCCGCCGAACAACTGGACACCCTGGTTGGCCACCCACTCGCCGGCCTCGACGGCGGTGTTCTTGGCGAAGCAGACCTCGGCGATGAGATTGGTCTCGCCCGCGATCGCGCGGTCCACCAGGACGTGCGTGTAGACGCGTGCTACGTCGACCCTGCGCGCCATCTCGGTCAGAGTGTTTTGTACGGACTGGCGGGAGATGAGCGGACGCCCGAAGGTCTGCCGATTCCTGCACCATTCCACTGTCAGGTCAAGACAGCGTTGAGCGCTCGAATATGCTTGGGCAGCAAGGCCGATTCGCTCTGACACGAAGGCGCCGGCGATCTGCGCGAAGCCGGTGTTCTCTCCGCCCACCAGGTTCTCGGCGGGCACTCGTGCATCGGTGAAGGACAGCTCGGCGGTATCCGAGGAGCGCCATCCCATCTTGTCGAGCTTGCGTGTGACGTCAAACCCGGGGGTGTCCTTGTCGATCAACAGCAACGAGACCCCTGCCGCGCCCGGTCCACCGGTACGTACCGCGGTCACCACATAGTCGGCACGCACGCCGGAGGTGATGAAGGTCTTGGCGCCGTTGACGATGTAGTGATCGCCGTCCCGCTTGGCCGAGGTAGTCAGATGCCCGACGTCGGATCCGCCGCCGGGTTCGGTGATGGCCAGTGAGCCAATGAGATCGCCTGCCAGGGTGGGCTTTACATAGCTTTTGATGAGCCGCTGATCGCCCGAGGCGATGATGTGCGGCGTGGAGATGCCACAGGTGAACAGGGAGGCGAACACGCCGCCGGGCACACCGGCGTAATGCAGCTCTTCGCACACGATCACCGGGTCGATGGCATCGCCGCCGCCGCCGCCGACTTCCTCGGGTGCGCCGGGACCCAGGAGGCCCAGATCGCCCGCCTTGCGGTGTAATTCACGAGGAATTAGTCCCTCACGTTCCCATTCGTTGACATGCGGCAGGATCTCGCGCTCGGCGAAGTCACGCACCGTCTCCCGAAGTGCCTTGCGCTCCGGGGTGTTCCAGGAATTCACGACGGTCACTTTCCTTCCAATAGGGATTCGGGGATGTCGATCTCACGGGAACGCAGCCATTCGCCAATGCCCTTGGCCTGTGGGTCAAACCGGGCCTGATAGGCCACTCCCTTGCCGAGGATGCCTTGGATGACGAAGTTCACGGCCCGCAGTCTGGGCAGCAGGTAGCGTGCCACCTCCAATTGTTTGGTTTCGGGCAGCAGTTCCCGCAGCGTGTCGATTGTCAAAGCGTGTGCAAGCCAACGGTATTCCTCATCGGTGCGTACCCACACGCCGACGTTTGCACTGCCACCCTTGTCGCCGCTACGGGCGCCCGCAAGGATGCCCAAGGGGGCTCGGCGCAGCGGCCCGGCCGGTAGTGGCTCGGGCAGTGCCGCCACCGGGGCATCGGCGAGCGGCAGCGTCTGCGACGCCTGTGCGATATCGATCCGGGAACCGTCGGCGAGGACCGCGACATGCGGAACTTTTTCCGCGGGGACATATCCCGGAGTGAACACGCCGTACGGCTCGCCGTCCTTGGGGGGTGTGGTGACGTGAAAGCCTGGGTAGCTCGCCAGGGCCAGCTCCACCGCGGCGTTGGAGAACTGACGGCCGACCTTGTTCGGATCCGAATCACGCACCATCACGTGGAGCAGGGCGCTGGCAGCCTGCTCGGTGTCGGCGTTCGGGTGATCGGTGCGGCCCAGGGTCCACTGGATATCCTCGGGCGCGGTAGACATCGCGGACTCAAGCTGCTTGCGGGTCAGGTCAGCCTTGGCGTCGATGTCCAGTCCGGTCAGCACGAAGGTCATCTGATTGCGGAAGCCGCCCAAGGCGTTCAGCGACACCTTGAGGTCCGGTGGGGGTGCCTCGCCCGTCACGCCCGAGACGCGCACTCGGTCCGGACCTTCCTGGGTCAGCTCGATGCTGTCGATCCGGGTGGTGACATCGGGGTTGGCGTACCGGCCCCCGGTGATCTCATAGAGGAGCTGCGCGGTCACTGTCCCCACACTGACCGCGCCGCCAGTACCCACGTGCTTGGTGATGACCGACGATCCGTCCTCATATACCTCGGCCAGCGGGAACCCCGCGTGCGCGAGGTCGGGGATCTCGGTGAAGAAGGCGTAGTTGCCCCCGGTGGCCTGGGTGCCGCATTCGATGATGTGCCCGGCCGCGACCGCTCCGGCAAGTTTGTCGTAGTCGTCGCGTCGCCAGCCGAAGTGCGCGGCGGCGGGACCGACGATCACGGAGGCGTCGGTGACGCGACCGGTGACGACGATGTTGGCCCCGGAGTTCAGGCACTCCACGATGCCCCAGGCGCCGAGATAGGCGTTGGCGGTGAGCGGCGACCCCAATCCGAGCTCTGCGGCGCGGGGCAGCAGATCGTCACCCTCGACATGGGCGACCTTGGCCGGTACACCCAGTTTTCCTGCGAGTGCGCGGATGGCGTCTGCCAGGCCCGCGGGGTTGAGACCGCCGGCATTGGCGACGATCGTGACGCCCTTGTCTTGAGCCAGCCCGAGGCACTGCTCGAGCTGGCGCAGGAAGGTCTTGGCGTAGCCACGTTCGGGAGCTTTGGCGCGGTCGCGGCCGAGGATCAGCATCGTCAGTTCGGCCAGATAGTCGCCGGTCAGATAGTCGAGCTCACCGCCGGTGAGCATCTCGTGCATGGCCGATATTCGGTCACCGTAAAAGCCTGAACAGTTCCCAATTCTTACCGGCGCAATGGTCACGGTGGTCCTCTCGAGGTCGGCATCGACTGCTCGTGCGCTGACAAATTACCCCACCCACTAAAACGTCAATCTGTCGGTCCAACCAAGTGGTTGGCCGAGCCGGATTACGGCGTCGATACGACGCGTTCAGGTGGCACCATGCGAGACGAAACCGCCACTACGCGGCGTTCCGGCCTGGATCGATTGGGGCAAATTTGCAGCTCATGTCAGCCACCGGCTATCGTGTGTTGATTGTCGCTCGCTGCGCCCAACATGCTGGCGCGGCGCGGGCGAATGACACAGAAACCTGAGAAATAAGGAGAGGGCGCGACCATGGCCGTCCCCAAGCGGAGAATGTCCCGCTCCAACACCCGTAGCCGGCGCTCGCAGTGGAAGGCCACTGCCACTGAGCTGGTCAATGTCACTGTCGGCGGACAGAACCACAAGGTTCCCCGTCGCCTGCTCAAGGCTGCCCGCCTCGGGCTCATCGATTTCGACCGTCGCTGAATCTTCCGAGACCTGATTCTCAGGCTTCCTCAGTAATATCTCAGCCGCACGGTTAACACTGGTGCCTGTGCGAATTCTTGTAGTCGATGACGACCGTGCTGTGCGTGAGTCGTTGCGACGGTCTCTGTCCTTCAATGGGTACTCGGTGGATCTCGCCGAAGACGGCGTCGATGCGCTGAACGTCATCGCCAACGATCGCCCGGATGCGTTGGTGCTCGACGTGATGATGCCCAAGCTCGACGGCCTCGAGGTGTGCCGTCGCTTGCGCAGCACGGGAGACGATCTGCCAATCCTGGTGCTCACCGCCCGGGACTCGGTCTCGGAGCGAGTGGCCGGCCTTGACGCGGGTGCGGACGATTATCTGCCCAAGCCCTTCGCGCTCGAGGAACTCCTGGCCCGGATGCGAGCGCTGCTGCGCCGGACCACCGTTGATGAATCGGCAGACGCTGCCACGCTGAGCTTCGGCGACCTCACGCTCGACCCGATCACCCGCGAGGTGTACCGAGGCACTCGGTCCATCAGCCTGACCCGCACCGAATTCGCGCTGCTGGAAATGCTGATGGCCAACCCCCGCCGCGTGTTGACCCGCAGCCGCATCCTCGAAGAGGTGTGGGGATTCGACTTCCCGACATCCGGCAATGCGCTTGAGGTGTACGTCGGCTACCTGCGGCGCAAGACGGAAGCCGAGGGGGAGCTCAGGCTCATTCACACGGTCCGCGGTGTCGGCTATGTGCTGCGGGAGACCCCTCCGTAATCCCCATGGCGACACTACGAATGCCGAGGCGGATACGGGGCTCCAGCACGGCAATATTTTCCCCGCTGCGGGCAACCAGCTCATCGGTATCGCTGCGCTGGCGCGTGATGCTGCTCGCGATGTCGATGGTGGCGATGGTCGTGGTGCTGATGGCCGTCGCGTCATACCTGTTGGTATCCACCGCGTTGTATCGCGATGTCGACAAACAGCTCAATGATCGCGCCAACCTGCTCATCGGCAGCGGGCTGCTGTCGGTGGATCCGCGTCGCGCCATCGAGGGCACCGCGTACTCGGCCGACGTCAACGCCAAGCTGATCTTCCCGGGGCTGATCACGTTCTCGGCGACCCAGCAGGGACAGACCATTCCCTACGGCGCACCCGAGCAGGCGGTGACCCGCGGCGAGCTGGAACAGTCGTTGCGCACCGTCAATCACCAACGCGTGCTTGCTCTTAGGCTCGACAACGGCAGTACGCTGATCATGGCCAAATCGCTCGACCCCACCGATACCGTGCTGCGACGACTGGGCTGGGTGTTGCTGATCGTCGGCGGCGTGGGTGTGGCGGTGGCGGCCGCGGCTGGCGCCGTGGTGGCCGGTACCGGGTTGCGGCCAGTGGCCAGGCTTACCGACGCCGCCGAACGAGTGGCCCGAACCGACGACCTGCGGCCCATTGCCGTCACGGGTAGCGACGAATTGGCACGACTCACCATCAGTTTCAACACGATGCTGCGTGCCCTGGCAGAGTCGCGAGATCGTCAGGCGCGGCTGGTGACCGATGCGGGCCATGAGCTGCGCACCCCGCTGACCTCGCTGCGTACCAACACCGAGCTGCTGATGGCCGCCATGCAACCGGGTGCTCCGCGTCTCCCCGACGAGGAGATGGAGGCGCTGCAACTCGATGTGATCGCCCAAATCGAAGAATTGTCCACACTGGTAGGCGATTTGGTTGACTTGGCGCGAGGCGACGGTGCCGACATCGTGCACGAGCCGGTCGACATGGTCGAGGTGGTGGAGGGTGCGCTGGAACGAGTTCGACGCCGCCGCAACGACATCGATTTTGACGTCATCATGCAGCCGTGGCAGGTCTACGGGGATGCGGCGGGACTGTCCCGAGCGGTTCTCAATCTGCTCGACAACGCCGCGAAGTGGAGCCCATCGGGCACCACGGTGTCGGTGCGGCTGGCTCAGGTTGACGCTGCGCACGCCGAGCTGGTGATCTCCGATCGCGGTCCTGGGATCCCGCCCGCCGAACGGGATCTGGTCTTCGAGCGGTTCTATCGCGCCACCCCGGCCCGGGGAATGCCGGGCTCCGGTTTGGGGTTGGCCATCGTGAAACAGGTTGTGCTGAAACATGGTGGCGCCATCAAGGTCGAGGAGACGGAGTCCGGTGCGCTGGTCGACGGTAACCCGTCCCCGGGCACGTCCATGCACGTAGTGCTTCCGGGCCGGCCGGGACCAGGCAGGTCGCCAAGTATGGGGGATACGACTGGCCGCAGAAACTCTGTGCCAAACGAGAGGGAGATCTCATTGGATTCTCAGTCCCCTCCGGCAGCGTGGCACCCGAGCTAGTTGATCGTGAACGCCTATGAAGGACGTGTGAGGAAGTTCCTATGACCAACGACCCCCACGGCAGCTGGTCCTACCGGCCGTCCGGCCCTTACTCCGGGCAACATGGGCATCAAGCCCCGACACACCATGCCCAGGCAGGTCACCAGTACCAGGGACAGGCATACGGCTACCCGTCTGCGCCGCCGAACCCACAGCGCCCCGCTCCGCAGCAGTCTCAGGCGCCGCGGGGCAGGCGCAGTGGCGGGCTCGTGGTGGGTGCTGTCGTTCTGGCGCTGGTCTCCGGTGGTCTGGGCGGGACGGTGGGCGCGGTCGTCGCCGACCGCCAGCACCGGGCACCCGTTGTCACCGGTGGCAGCACCGGTCTGACCCCCATCTCGCCGGGGCGTTCGTCTGCCGCCCAGCCGGTCGCCTCGTTGCCTGCGGGATCCGTAGAACAGGTTGCGGCCAAGGTGCTTCCGAGCGTCGTGAAGCTGGAAACGATCATGGGTCGTTCGAGCGAAGAGGGATCTGGGGTGATCCTCTCTGCCGATGGTCTGGTGCTCACCAACGCGCACGTCGTGCAGGCGGCGGGGGAGCCCGGGGCCAAGACCACCGCCACCATCGCGGGCGGCAAGAACTCACCCTTCACCGTGGTTGGCATCGATCCCGCCACCGACATCGCCGTGATCCGGATCACCGGCGCCTCGGGCCTTACGCCCGTCGCGCTCGGGTCGTCCGCGAATCTGGTTGTGGGCCAGTCGGTTGTCGCGATCGGTTCGCCGCTGGGCCTGGACGGCACGGTGACTACCGGCATCGTCAGCTCGCTGAATCGCCCGGTGTTCACGGCGGGACAGGCGGGCAATCAGGACACCGTGCTGGACGCGATCCAGACCGATGCCGCGATTAACCCGGGTAACTCCGGTGGCGCGCTGGTCAACTTGAACGGCGAGCTGGTCGGAATCAACTCCGCCATCGCGACCATGGGTGGCGACTCCAGCGGAGAGACGCAGGGCGGATCGATCGGGCTGGGTTTTGCGATTCCGGTCGATCAGGCCAAGCGGATCGCCGATCAGCTGATCGCCAACGGTCACGCCACGCACGCCTCCCTGGGGGTGCGGGTTGGCAACGATAAAGAGATCCAGGGAGCCAGGATCGTTGAGGTGGTTGCCGGTGGTGCTGCCGAGAAGGCCGGGATACCCAACGGTGCGGTCGTCACGAAGGTAGACAACCGCCCGGTGAACAGCGCCGACGGTCTCGTGGCAGCGGTGCGCTCCAAGGCGCCGGGGGACAAGGTGACGCTGACGTTTACCGATGGCAACGGTGGGCCGGAGAAGACCGCCGACGTGATACTGGGTGAGGTCGCCCGATGACCCAGATGTCCGTGCGAGCCGTTACGGTTGCTTCCATGACTGAGCTTGAGGTGGGACCGGTGGGGCGATCTCTGGTCGTCATCGTCAACGACAGGACAGCCCACGGCGACCAGGACACCAGTGGTCCGCTGGTTACCGAGCTGCTCTCGGAGGCGGGAATCGTCGTCGACGGTGTGGTGGCAGTCGAGGGGGACCTGGCCGAGATTCAGAACGCCGTCAATATGGCGGTCATCGGCGGTGTGGACCTGGTGGTGACTGTGGGCGGCACGGGTGTCACCCCACGCGATGTGACTCCCGAGGCCACTGCGCCGCTTCTCGACCGTGAGCTGCTCGGCATCGCCGAGGCCATCCGGTCGTCGGGGCTGGCTGCGGGTGTGGCCGAGGCGGGTCTGTCACGCGGAGTGGCGGGTATTTCGGGCAGCACCCTGGTGGTCAACATTGCAGGCACACGCGCCGCGGTGCGCGATGGGATGGCCACGGTGACACCGATGGCGATTCAGATCATCGAGCAGCTATCCAGCCTGGAGATCTGATCGGGTGCCCGCTACGGAGGGGCGCGATTGTGACCTTCGCCACAAAAGTGGCGAGGCGGGAACAAGTGCCAGCAATGCGGATATCGAGCGGATCTTTGGTCAAGCCGAGCCGTCTCTGGGCCCAGATGAACGCGATGTGAACGATTCGCGCGGCCTGCATGAAAGTGATCAGTGGTTGCGCGACAACGTTCCGCCCCATCACGGCTAAGGAATTCCCGCATATCGAACGCGTAAATCCGGCAGGTCGCCAAGCCTGGGTACCCGTTCGGGGTGTCGGTTCCCTGGCGGTGCCCGAATGTTTCCCAGCAAATCGCTCGTTCACCCAATTGTTAACCCGGTGATGTCTTGGGTTTGGCTAACTTCCGGTTCACAGGCGTGCCCGAGGTCGGGTGAGCCGACTTCGACCAGAACGAGTGTTCAGATTGCCGCGCCGTCACCGTGCCGATATCGTCCTTCTGTCCGTCGCTTAGGAAATTCTCATGTTCGCCATGAGGGGACTGTTAGGAACAGAATGAATCTGTTGAGCAAGGTATCGGGCTGGGCCCGCCACGGTCTGTTGGCGGTTGGCGCCCTAGTCATGACTCTGGTTGCTCTCTTTGCGACGGCGGCGACGGCGCATGCCGGTTTGGATGATGAGCTGACCCTGGTTGATGGCAAGGGGCGGACGCTGCGGATCCAGCAGTGGGACACCTTTTTGAATGGTGTGTTCCCGTTGGACCGCAACCGACTGACCCGTGAGTGGTTCCATTCGGGCCGCGCTGCGTACGAGGTGACCGGTCCGGGCGCCGATGCGTTCGAGGGAACCCTGGAGTTGGGTTATCAGGTGGGTTACCCCTGGTCGCTGGGTGTGGGGCTGAACTTCAACTACACGACGCCGAATACCTCGATTCTTTACGGTATTCCGAATGCCTTTGGTGGCACCCCGGAAGCCTCGTATGTGCAGACCACCAACCTGCTGCCCTCTGCTGGTATCAATGTTGACCTGGGTAACGGCCCGGGCATCCAGGAAGTCGCGACGTTCTCGGTGGCGATCGCGGGCCCCAAGGGTGCGGTCGCGGTCAGTAACGCTCACGGCACCGTGACCGGCGCCGCCGGTGGTGTGCTGCTACGCCCGTACGCACGACTGATCAGCTCGGCCGGTGACAGCGTCACCACCTACGGCGAAACCTGGGACATGAAATAGCGGATCTTCGCTGACATCTGGGCAACAATCGTCTCCACATAAGGGTTTCTCCTGCTAGATTGATGGCCTCACGTAGATCGAGGCGTCATCGCGCGGCCAAGGGAAACTTTTATGCGACATAGCGTCACTGCTCGCTCGAGTGCTTAGCTACGGCACTCATTCTCTGTGCGATGGCATTCGCCATCATGGGGACGGCGCATGCGGGTTTGGATGATGAGCTGACGCTGGTTAATGGCAAGGGACGGACGCTGCGGGATTCGGCAGTGGGACACCTTCTTGAATGGGGATGTTTCCGCTCGATCGCAACCGCCTGACCCGTGAGTGGTTCCATTCGGCCCGTGCGGTTACGAGGTGACGCGTCGGGGGGCTGACACATTTGAGGGAACCCTGGAGTTGGGTTATCAGGTGGGCTATCCGTGGTCCTTGGGAGCGGGGCTGAGCTTCAACTAGACGCCGCCGAGTTCCTCGGTGCTGTGCCGACATACCAATGCCTTCGGGGGAAGTCCCGAGGCCTCGTATGTGCCTGCTGCCGTCGGCCGGTATCAACGTTGACCTGGGCAATGGCCCCGGTGTCCACGAGATGGCGACGTTTTCGGTTGCGGTGGCCGGCGCTAAGGGTGCGGTCGAGGTGTCCCATGCGCACGGGGTGGCCGGTGGGGTGCCGTTGGGTCCTTTTGCATGCTTGACAACCAGTGCGGGAGACGGTGTCACCACGTTGGGATATGCGGTAGTCGCCATTACTGAATGGGCGAGCCGACGTCGGACACCGCACAGTATTGGACGCGATGCACAGTAAATGGCCTCGCGCAACAAAAGGAGCTGTGTATCTGCTGTGAGTTAGCCTCCCAGAAACATTCGGGAAACTCAGAGAGATGATTTGGCCGTTACGTTTGGCCCGCCTGAGCAACAATGTGGTCCTGGCGAAGTAGGCGTTTGCCGCGGCGTACATCCGCCCTGAGAATTGAGGGAACTAAATGAGAACAGTTGGCATCTGGCAGGTCATGCACAACACCCTCATGCGATTGATACTCGTCGTCGCCGGTGTGGTTGGCCTGGCGGTCATCGGGGCGGCGACGGCGCATGCCGGTTTGGATGATGAGCTGACCTTGGTTGATGGCAAGGGGCGGACGCTGCGGATCCAGCAGTGGGACACCTTTTTGAATGGTGTGTTCCCGTTGGACCGCAACCGACTGACCCGTGAGTGGTTCCATTCGGGCCGCGCTGCGTACGAGGTGACCGGTCCGGGCGCCGATGCGTTCGAGGGAACCCTGGAGTTGGGTTATCAGGTGGGTTACCCCTGGTCGCTGGGTGTGGGGCTGAACTTCAACTACACGACGCCGAATACCTCGATTCTTTACGGTATTCCGAATGCCTTTGGTGGCACCCCGGAAGCCTCGTATGTGCAGACCACCAACCTGCTGCCCTCTGCTGGTATCAATGTTGACCTGGGTAACGGCCCGGGCATCCAGGAAGTCGCGACGTTCTCGGTGGCGATCGCGGGCCCCAAGGGTGCGGTCGCGGTCAGTAACGCTCACGGCACCGTGACCGGCGCCGCCGGTGGTGTGCTGCTACGCCCGTACGCACGACTGATCAGCTCGGCCGGTGACAGCGTCACCACCTACGGCGAAACCTGGGACATGAAATAGCCGTCCCGGCGGGGCCGGGCAGAAGGGCTAGGACGCCTTCTTCTGCTCGGCCAGCAGGTCGCGAATCTCGACGAGCAGCTCCGCTTCGGTTGCCGCCGCCGGGTCCTCACCGGACTTGGCCAGGCGACTCTTGAGCGTGTTGTACGGCAGAACGACCAGGAAGTAGACGACCGCCGCGATTAGGATGAAGTTGATGGTGGCGGTGATCAAGACATTGAAGTCCAGATACTGTCCGCCGCCGATGCTGACTCTGAGCGCAGGGTGATCCGAATTGGGACCGGTGCCAATCCGATTGATCAACGGCTGAATGATGGCGTCGCTGAACTTGGTGACCACCGCGGTGAAGGCCGCACCGATGACCACTGCGACCGCGAGGTCAATGACGTTGCCGCGCAGCAAGAAATCTCTGAATCCTTTGAGCATGGTCTGACACTAACGCAAGGTCAGCGTTACCGCCTGCACTAACGCGATTGCGGCGACACGATTTGCCTGCTGTGGCGGCAATGCGACCATTACCACCCGCTGCGTCCCAACGCCTTTGGTGGCGGGTTTCGGCGACACCAAGACGACCACGGCGCCGGTAGCCAGCACCGCGGGCTCGGGTGGTGTGGCGTCTGGCGCACCCGGTCCGTGGTCGGCCACGGTGAGGATGTCGACGATATCTCCGGTGCGGATCATGTCGAGGGTCGCGGCGTCGCCTAGTGGTACCGGGACGATGCGCGCGTCCCTGCCGGCTGCTGACTCGGCTAACCGTGGGCCCAACACCCGTAGATCGGTCAGCATTTCTCCGCGACGAACCGGCCCGGCCACCGTCGCTCCCACGACAGTTTCCGTCATGGTGCTTGCGCCGTCGGGAAGAATTGTCGTGGAACGTTTTTCCAGTCGGACATCGTCGCCGGTCAGGATCGTGCCAGGCGGGAGGTCATGGACAGCTATCACCACGTCGGTGCGATCGTTGGCAGGGTCTGGGCGGAATGCCAAGACCGCCGCGAACAGAACCAAGGTCGCCGCGGTCAGCCGCCGGGCCAGTGCCGTTCGTGCCCAATCAGGGCGAAGCGCTGTCGATACGCGCTGCAGCACAGTGGGATCGAGGGGCGAACGAGCCATGCCTCACGCTAGGACGACACGTGTCCTCGCGTCAGCAGGCAATGCGCCGCTGTGGATAACTCGTCAGCTGGCGGCGGCGGACGCGGTGGCGGTGGACGTCGAGCCGGAGGAGCTCGATGTCGACGACGAGCTGCTTGCCGAGGTCTCGGACGACGAGGACTTGGATTCACTCTTGGCGCCGGAATCACTCTTCGCGGCGGCGTCCACGCTGCCCGAGCGGCTGTCGGTGCGGTAGAAGCCGCTGCCCTTGAACACGATGCCCACCGAGTTGAACAGCTTGCGCAGCTTGCCCGAGCACTTTTGGCACACGGTCAGCGCATCGTCAGTGAACGCCTGGACGATGTCGAACTTGTCGCCACAGTCGGCACATGCGTAGGAATAGGTGGGCATGAGGGGTCCTCCAGGAACTGACAAACCATGAAACGCCATTGGCACTCTACCGTTTGGAGTGCCAGGTCCGCCACTGAGCGACCTGGGGATTCAGCCGAGTGTGACGAATCCGTCGGCGGTCAGCGCGTGAGTCACCGGCACATCGTGCGGGCCTGCCGGAATGTCGTCGAGCACCTCGCCGGTGTACAGCGGCGAGACCAGGGCGATCGAGGGCGCGGCGAACCCCAAGGATCGGTCGTAGTACCCAGCACCGCGGCCCAGCCGGTTGCCCCGCTTGTCCACCGCAAGTGCCGGGATCAACACCAGCTCGGCGTCGGCAAGGGCGGCCGGACCGAACAGCGGCGGGGCCGGTTCTCGCAGACCGAAGGGGGCGTCCACGAGTTCTCCCGGTCGGTACTGGCCCCAGGTCAGCGCCATCGGCGTGCCGGTCCCGTCGTTGCGCGCGACCGGCAGCAAAACCTGTACACCGCGGGTTGTCAGGGCATCGAGCATCTTCATCGACCCGGGCTCGGATCCCACCGGCACATAGGCGGCCACCACCGAAAGCCCCGAGGCCGCCGTCACGACATGCGCGGTGAGCGCGTCGTTCTGTATTTCGCGGTCGGCACGCGACATCGCCCGTCGTGCCTGCACAATCTGTTGCCGCAGGACGTTCTTGATGTTCTCTGGGGTGCTCTGGGGGTCGCCGATTCCGTGACCGTACCGCCTTACCCGCGCAATCCCGTGGTCAGTGGTTAGGGTGAGTGGCTATGACGGCCCCTGACGTGTCCATCCCGCGCACCGCCGTGGTGCCCGCTGCAGGTCTGGGCACCCGGTTCTTACCGGCCACCAAGACCGTGCCCAAGGAACTACTGCCGGTGGTCGACACCCCGGGAATCGAGCTGGTGGCCGAGGAGGCCGCCGAGGCGGGCGCCGAACGTCTGGTGATCGTCACGTCGGAGGGCAAGGACGGCGTCGTCGCGCATTTCGTTGAGGATTTGGTGCTTGAGGGCACGCTCGAGGACCGCGGGAAGCACGCGATGCTCGAGAAGGTGCGCCGAGCGCCGGGCCTGATCAAGGTGCAATCGGTGGTTCAGGCCGAGCCGCTTGGACTCGGCCACGCCGTGGGCTGTGTGGAGCCGGTTCTTGACGACGACGAGGACGCCATCGCGGTGCTGCTGCCCGATGACTTGGTGTGGCCGCGTGGAGTGTTGGTGACGATGGCCAAGGTCCGGGCCAAGCGTGGCGGCTCGGTGCTCTGCGCCATCGAGGTGCCGCCCGAGGAGATCAGTTCCTACGGCGCGTTTGACGTCGAGATTGTTCCCGATGCCGCCAATCCAAATGTGTTGCGCGTCAAGGGGATGGTGGAGAAGCCGAAGGTCGAGGATGCCCCGTCGAACTACGCGGCGGCCGGGCGCTACCTGCTGGATCGGGTGATTTTCGATGCGCTCAAACGGATCCCGCGGGGTGCGGGTGGCGAGCTACAGCTCACCGATGCCATCGCGCTGTTGATCGATGAGGGACATCCGGTGCATGTCGTTGTGCACCGCGGATCCCGACACGACCTGGGAAATCCCGGCGGCTATCTCAAGGCTGCTGTTGACTTTGCGTTGGACCGCGACGATTACGGTCCGGGCTTGCGGAAGTGGCTGGTCGAACGGCTGGGTCTGGGACCGACCACGCTGCCGGATTCGGAGTAAGAAAGGCGCCAGTGCGTTCGGTCGAGGAGCAGCAGGCCAAAGTGACGGCGGCTGCGGTCGCGCCGCGCCCGGTTCGGGTGGCGATCGCCGAGGCCCAGGGTTTGTTGTGCGCCGAGGAAGTGGTGACCGTTCGGCCATTGCCCGGATTCGACCAGGCGGCCATCGACGGATATGCCGTGCGCAGCGTCGATGTGCAGGCCGCCGGTGGCGTGGTGCGCGTGATCAGCCCGGGTGAGGGTGGCCCGGACGAGGAAGGCGACGTCGAGGAATCCAGCGGCGAGATCGGAACGGTCGAGCTACCCGTCGTCGGCACGGTGCGGGTGGGGGAGCGCACGCCCACCCGGCTGCAACCCCGTCAGGCGGTACGCGTGCAGACCGGTGCGCCGATGCCGACCTTGGCGGATGCGGTGCTGCCGTTGCGCTGGTCCGAGGGCGGCGAGTCGCGAGTCAAGGTGCTGCGCGCAGTGCGTTCGGGTGACTACGTGCGGCGCACCGGTGATGATGTGCAACCCGGTGATGTCGCCGTGCGTGCGGGCACGATCATCGGCGCGGCCCAGGTGGGGCTGCTGGCCGCGGTGGGACGTGATCGCGTGCTGGTGCATCCGAGACCTCGGCTGTCGGTGATCAGTGTGGGTGGCGAGTTAGTCGACGTGGACCGCACGCCGGGGAACGGTCAGGTGTACGACGTCAACTCCTATGCGTTGGCGGCTGCGGCCCGCGATGCGGGCGCCGATGTGAACCGGGTGGGCATTGTCAGCGCGGACCCCGCCGCGTTTCGTGAAGTGCTCGAGGGACAGCTGAACCGGGCAGAGGTTGTCGTGGTCTCCGGGGCTGTCGGCGGTGCCGCTGCCGAGGGGATTCGCGAGGCGCTCTTGGCGCTGGGCGATATGGAGGTGGGGCGCGTCGCCATGCATCCGGGTTCGGTGCAGGGCTTCGGTCAGCTGGGCCGAGATGCGGTGCCCACCTTCCTGCTGCCTGCGAACCCGGTCGGTGCTCTGGTGGTCTTCGAGGTGATGGTGCGGCCGCTGATCCGGTTGGCGCTGGGGCGCCGGCACGCGCAGCGCCGAATTGTGCGGGCGCGCACCGTGTCTCCTATTACCTCTATCGCTGGCCGCAAGGGTTTTTTGCGTGGTCAGCTGATGCGTGACCAGGACACCGGCGAGTATCTGGTGCAGATTCTGGGAGCGCCGGGCGCGTCCTCGCACCTTCTCGCGACGCTCGCGGAGGCGAATTGCCTCGTGATCGTGCCCGCCGAAGTGGAACAGGTTCGTACCGGGGAGATCGTCGAGGTCGCGTTCCTGGCACAGCGCGGATGAGCGTCTGGAGCGAAGACCAGGAGCCCGCATGAGCGTCTGGCGTCAAGAGAGTGCGCACCCTGGCTGGCCGATGCCGCTCGGAAAACTGCGTGTGCCCGCGGGTGTCGTGTCGGTGCGGCCCATCCGGTTGCGCGATGGGATGGCGTGGAGCCGGGCTCGGCTGGCCGACCAGACCCATCTGCAACCGTGGGAGCCGTCCTCGGAGGTCGATTGGATGGCGCGCCACGGTGTGTCGTCGTGGCCCGCGCTGTGTTCGGGTCTGCGGGCCGAGGCCCGCAAGGGGCGGATGATTCCGTGCGCGATCGAGCTGAACGGGAATTTCGTCGGGCAGCTGACGATCGGCAACATCGCGCACGGCGCGCTGCGTTCGGCGTGGATCGGGTACTGGGTGGTCAGCACGGTGACCCGGCAAGGGGTGGCGACCGCGGCACTCGCGCTGGGGCTCGATCACTGTTTCGGGCCCGTCACCCTGCACCGGGTGGAGGCAACGGTGCGGCCGGAGAACGGGGCCAGCCGTGCGGTGTTGTCGAAGGTCGGCTTTCGTGAGGAGGGGCTTCTCAGGCGGTACCTCGACGTTGACGGCGCCTGGCGTGATCACCTCTTGGTGGCGATGACGGTCGAAGAGGTGCGAGGTTCGGTGGCCGCGATGCTGGTGCGTTCCGGAAACGCCGCCTGGGTCTGAGCGCGTTCTGTCTCTCTCGCTCCTCCCGTATCTCCCCGCGAGTCTGCGTCTCACGACGCTTTCGGGGGGAAAACCGTCGTGAGACGCAGACTCGCGATACGAAGTGCTTCGTCGACGCGGCTGACGATCGTGCCTGGACGGTGCCGAAGCAGCTCTGAGGTCACCCGGATGATCGTCCAGTCTTCATCCGTGAGTGCGGCGGCACGGTCGATGTCCCGGGATCGCTGGCGTGCATCCGTCCAATGCTGCGCGCCGTCGAACTCGATACCGACCTTCGCTTCTTCCCGCCCCATGTCCACTCGTGCGACGAAGTCTCCGAATCTGTCGAACACTCGAATCTGTGTCTGGGGCTTGGGGAATCCGCTGCGGACTAGAAGTAGGCGAGCACGGGTCTCTTGTGGTGACTCGGCTCCCGCGTCGACGAGTTCAAGCACCTCGCGTAGGAGCACGACGCCGCGGACGCCCCGATGATCAGCGAGCACCGCGTGCACCTGAGAGGTCGTCAGGCTGGTCGCGTTCATCAAGGCATCGATCCGTTCTACGGCGTGGTTGATAGTCAGTCGTCGCCCCAGGTCGAACGCCGTACGTGCGGGCGTCGTGGCCTTCATGCCGTCGACCTCGGTGATTTCGTTCGCGAGTAACGAATCCTGGTGGACCGTTAGTCCGGACGGTGTCCGGTAGTTGCCACATACGAGTTCTGCGGGTCGATCGCCGTCGATCCATTTCGCACCGTGCAGTGCAGATGCCGATAGCCCAGCGACAATGCCCAGGCGTCGCGACCAGTGCCAGGCCGCGACGGCCCGCTCGGTTGCGGTGAGCTGTGCATCTCTTGGCACGAACACGCCTGGGTACAGCTGCCGATACAAGCGGCGCAGCCGGCGTTCGGAGATTGCACCGGACGCGAGAGCGTCGGCTGAGCGGAATGGCCAGGCTGGTAATGCTGGAATCTCCCCCATGGAGCGCAGCGTCTCACCGCGCTCCGACACCCTCGCGGTGAGTCTGCGTCTCGCGACGCTTTGGGGTGGAAAGCCGTCGTGAGGCGCAGGCCCGCCAGATATTTGTGAGACAGATGTGACTATTGGGGCCTGTGAGGCTTGCCCCTGTAGAATTACAGGTGTGTAATTGGTATCGGCGCGCCTCATAGCGTGCGCAGATCGCCAACCTAGCCTTGACCTGAGGCTTAGGCGCAGGCACACCTGACGCGCGCAGAAAGGAGCAGGCCGACATGCCGAGCATCCCCCAATCGGTGTTGTGGATCGGACTGGTCGTGCTGTGGCTGTTCGTCCTGGTGCCGATGCTGATCAACAAGCGTGACGTGGTGAAGCGCACGAGTGACGTCGCCCTGGCGACGCGGGTCCTCAACGGAAAGGCCGCCAAGCTGCTGCGCCGCACCGGCCCCGCCGCCGGTCACCGCAGCGACCCAGACTTCCGCCGTGAAGACGTCGACGAACTCGAGGACGAGGACGACGAAGACTCGACCGGAGTGATCGCGAGTGCGCCCACCGAGGAAGACAAGGACGCCGCGCAGGCCGTGAAGGCCATGGCCGTGCGCAAGGTTCGTTCCGAGAAGATCGACAGCGACGACCCCGTCGATGTCGTTGACGAAGACGCGTCCGCATTGCCGGCCGGTGAGGCCGCGCTGTCCGATGACCTCGAGGACTTGGAGGAGGCGCCCGTCACCGACGCCAATTCGGGCACCTACGAGTACGTCGACGACACCTCAGGTCTGACCATTCCCGCCGAATCGACGCGGGAACGGCACCAGGCGCCGCCGATGTACAGCTCGTCGCGTCGCCGCCGGTTTGACCCCGACACCATGGCCAAGGAGAACGCACGCAAGTTCGCGTTCCGCAAGCGTGTGCTGATCGGTCTGGTTGCGGCCATGACCATCGCCGGTGTGGTGGCCGCGACGGCAACCAGCACTGCGTGGTGGGTATGCGGCGCACTGGCCGTGATGGCGGTGCTCTACCTGGGCTATCTGCGCCGTCAGACCCGCATCGAGGAGCAGCTGCGCCGTCGTCGCGCGGCGCGATACCAGCGAGCGCGTGTGGTCGGCGTGGAGAACGTCGCGGACCGCGAGCTCGATGTGGTTCCGCAGCGCCTGCGCCGTCCGGGAGCGGCCGTCCTCGAAATCGACGACGAGGACCCGGTTTTCGAGCACCTGGATTACTACGACGAGCCGCGGCAGTACCGCATGCCGCACGCTGTCGGCCAGTAGGTATCTGATTCGGTCTGACGCGGGACGGCTGGTAAGGTCTTAGCGTCTTGGGGCTATAGCGCAGTTGGTAGCGCGTCTCGTTCGCATCGAGAAGGTCGGGAGTTCGATTCTCCCTAGCTCCACCAAGAACCCCGCTTGTCGGGGGGTCGTTACCGTGAGACGCGCGAGACGGAGCTCAGTTCACTCGGCGGATTCCTCGGGTGATTCGGGTTCCGTGGGACGTTTCGCGGTGCGGGCCGGGTTGCCGATACGGCGGTTGAGCGCATACACAGGAGCTGCTGCCCGCGCCACCAACGGCGGTATCGCCTGTCGTGCCTTGCGGGTGTTGAAGAGCCCAGCGTTCATGCCGATACCGACAAAGGTCATCGCCACGATCACTGCTATCCCGACGAACGTTGTCGTCATACGCCCCACAGTATCGTCAAGCGCTGACCTGTGCTTCGAGGCTGTGGCGTGGGAGATCTCAAGACCGAGAGAGGCGTCGCGCCCCCAGCCAGCCAATGCCTGCCACCGCCGCCGGGACCCCGAACACCGCCAGCAACACCGGGAGTTCCTCCGCGACGCCGTACCCGGCCTCGAACACGCCAACCCCCATGTTGAACACGGCAACGCCGGCCCAGGCGACCAGGAAGTGCGTGACGGCTGTCTGTACGCCGATCCTCTTGGCCAGCGCGCCGACGGCAAGAAACGCTAGTGCTGCGATAACTCCGATGATGATGATGATCGCGGTCCGGCTCATAGCGGTGAACTCTAGGTCATCGGATGCTGGACGGGGCAATGTCGAATGTTCTTGTGAAGGCGTAGGAGAATGCGGCGGGCGTGGCGTAGCCGAGCCGCCCCGCAACCTGGGTTACCGAGTGCTGCCGCAGCAGCGGAACCGCTGCCAGCAGCCGTGCTCGGACACGCCAGGCCGCCGGGCTCATCCCGACTTCTCCTCGGAAGCGTCGAGTCAGCGAGCGCTCGCTGGTGTTCAGCCGGTGCGCCCATTGGGCATTGGACACCGAGACCTCCGGTGCCTCGAGGTAGTGCCGACACAGCTCCAGCAAGTCCGATGACCGCGGTATGTCGACATGCAAGGGCAGCGCGGTGAAGGACGCCAGTTCATGGAGTAGCAGCGTGGTGAGTGCTCCGTCGCGTCCCGAGCGATCGTAGTCGGCGGCTAGATCTGCTGCCGCGCTGAGTAGTTCGTGCATCATCGGGCCGACGTCGACGACCACGCACGACGACGGCCACCACGGAACGGCCGACGGCTCGATGTAGAGGCTGCCGGTGCGTACCTCCAGCATCCGCACTCGATGGCGGGTGCGCGCCGGGATCATGACGGCGCGACGGGTGGGCACCGTCCAGGTTCCGGCGTCGGTGTCCACGATCATCGTTCCAGTGATTCCGTAGAGGAACTGTGCGCGCCGATGCTCATGCCAATCCAGTAGCTGCCCGTTGGTGTAGTCGGTGGCGATCGGCAGTACATCGTGGGGCAGGTGGTCGACGTCGGCGAGCGGGACATTCCGCATCTGGTCAGGATATGGCCGAAGTTCGAATGAATTGAGCAAGCATTCGATTGTCGGAACGGCGACCACCGGCTGGACTGGTCGTATGAGCGTAATCGGGTTGGTGGTGATCGGAGTTCTTACGGGGCTCACCACGGTGCTGTTTGGCTTCGGCGGCGGATTTGTCACCGTCCCGGTGATCGTCTGGGTCGACGGCGCGTTGGGTGATGCGGCAACGGCGGTGGCCGTGGCGACCTCCGCGGTCGTCATGGTGGTCAACGCGGCAGCTGCCACTGCCGCTACCTCGCGAGCCACATTGGTGCACTTGCGAAGTGCTGCGGCCGCCATCGCCTTGCTGGGGTGTGGGGGTGCTCTCGGAGCGGGACTGGCCAGGCTGGCGCCTCCGTACCTCACCACGTGGGTATTCGTGATCTATCTGGTGATCACGATCGCCGACGTGCTGCTGCGCCCCGGATTCCTGCGCCACCCGACCACGATCGACCGCCCTGCGCGCGAGTTCGGCATCTCGCCCATGCTGGGGGTCCCCATCGGTGCGGTCGCCTCATTCCTGGGGGTGGGCGGCAGTGTGATGACGGTTCCCTTGCTGCGTCGCAGTGGCCAGCAGATGAGTATGGCTACCGCACTCGCGAATCCGTTGACGCTGGCGATCAGCGTGCCGGCGTTGGCGATCTTTCTCACCAGTACGTCGGCAGCGGTCACGGGTGGGCCATACTTCGTCGGTGCGGTGGATTTTCGCTCTGCTGCAGCGCTTCTCATCGGCGCGCTGCCGTTGGTGATCTGGCTGCGGCGGCGGCCGCCCCGGCTTCCCGACACCGCGCATGCCTGGGCCTATGTCGGGCTGCTGATCATGTCGGCCGTTGCGATGGTGCTGTTGTAGCGGCCGTGGACGTCCTCGCCCCAGACTTCACCTGATCGTCCCCAAGTACCCAGGGACTTCCCAGGTTGACCCTTCACAATCTTCAGATGGCGCGGACAGCATGGGTCGGATCGGGCCTCCTCGCACTTGTCGCGGTTGCCGGCTGCTCTCATCCGGCCAGTCCGGTGGCCTCGGAAAGACCGGCTCCTGAGGTGACCGAACTCAAAGTTAGTGCTGCTGCGGCAGATTCGCTGTTCGCGGGGCTCGACGAGATCAAGTCCCTGGGCTTCCCGACGGCCGATAAGTCACAGACCGACACGCAGCCGATCTATGGGCCTGCCGTGGACCCCGCAGACCCGTGTGGGCTATTGCAGGCGGCGTCACAGGGCGACTTGGGCGATGGTTGGCAGGCATTCCGCCAACTCAATGTCGGCAGCACGACCAACCCGCATCAGATGCTGCACGAGGCCATCGCGATCTATCCCGACAAGCCCGCTGCCCAATCGGAATTCCGCCGTCTGACAGAGGCATTCACCAAGTGCAGGGCGCAATCGCCCAACGCGTATGCCTTCGGTATGCGTAACCCGATCACGATCACGTGGGCCGATAGCACCGGCGCCACGCACGTGCACACCACGGGCAATGTGGTGTACGGGGTGACCTCCACCGGTGCCACCGACAACTCCGAGGTCGCCGGTCAGGTCGCCAACCAGTTGAAGACGAACATCATCGACCCTGCTTAGAACCACCGTTCACTGGGTACTGTCCCGGTGTGCTTACAGAGCTGTATCACGCTGCGATCATCTTCCTGGTAGTCCTGGCGGTCGTCACCTTCATCAGTGGCTTGTGGTTCACCAATCCCTACGGCCGGTTCGCCAAACCGGACGAGAAGTTCACCGCCCCCGCGAAGATCGGTTGGCTGATCTTCGAATGCCCGCAGTGGTGGGCGTTCACGGTCACCTTCTGGATCGTCGCGCATCATCAGGGCGCACCGGCGCTCGTGCTGTACGGCCTGTGGCAGTGTCACTACCTGTATCGCGGACTGATCTATCCGCTCTCCCGCAGGGGCAGCGGAAAACGCTTCCCCTACAGCGGAATCGCATTCGGCTTCGTCTTCAACGCGGTCAATGGTTTCGCCAACGGATACGCCGTCGCATTCGCCGCGCATCTGCAGAGCCCCACCTGGTTCACCGACCCCCGGTTCATCCTCGGCGTGCTGGTCGCGATCACCGGTTGGCTCGTCAACTTCCAGGCCGACCGCATTCTGATCAATCTGCGCGCCGACGGTTTCGATGGTTACCGCATTCCGTACGGCGGCGCGTTCAGGTGGGTGTCGGCGGCCAACTACTTCGGCGAGATCATCCTCTGGGCGGGCTGGGCACTGATGGCGTGGACGCTGCCCGGGCTGATTTTCGTGCTGTTCTCAATCGCCAATCTGCTGCCGAGGGCGCTCTCGATCCATCGGTGGTACCGCGAGACATTCGCCGACGAGTACCCCCGCGAACGCAAAGCCCTCGTTCCCGGGCTGCTGTAGAAACCTAAACCCTGACTTTTACGCACTACTTCAAAACGTAAGCGATTCGTGTAACACTGAGTTACACGATCAATGTGGAGGTGTGTGCGATATGGCTGCTCCGGTAACGGCCTCATACCCGAAGACTCGACGCATCAGATTTTGGTTCGGTGACCCCGTCCCCATGCGAAGGCACTTCGCCGACAATGACATCGCGCTGAGCCATGTCCTGGCGGGTGCCTCCGCGGTGTTTCCGCCGGGGGAGGAGTTCTTCGTCCGATCGGTGCGTCGCTACGCCGACCGGATCACCGAGCCGACGCTCAAGAAGCGCGTCGCCGGGTTCATCGGTCAGGAAGTCACCCACGGTCTGCACCATCGCGAGCTCAACGAGAAGCTCACGGAAATGGGCTACCGCAGCAAGATGGTCGAGACGATAGGTCGGCGCTCCGGCAAGGTCGAAGACCTCGTCGACAAGTACCTGCCCAACATGGACCGCCTCAAGTACGTCCGGCTGACCATGCTGGCCGCTACCGCCGCGCTCGAGCACTACACCGCGGTTCTGGCCGAGCGCCTGCTGGAAAGCGGGGAGCTGCAAGGCATGGTGACCGATGACGAGGTGCGAAATCTCTTGTACTGGCACGCGATCGAGGAACTGGAGCACAAGTCGGTGGCCTTCGACGTCTACCGTGCGGTCGGCGGGCCCGAATGGCTACGGCGTGCCGTGATGGCCGTCATTTGGACGGGGACGGTGCCGTTCGCCACCGCGGGCTCGTGGTTCTCGATCGTGTGGAGTGATCCGGACGGTCGGCGCCAGCCCGGGCGGGTGCTTCGCGAAACGATCGGGTTGGTCCGTGGGCCGCTGCTGAACGACGGCATGATCGGCAGGCTGGCCTTCTATATGAAGAAGGGCTTCCACCCCGACGATCTCGGCACCGATGCGCTCTTGGACCGGTGGAGCGCCGAGCTGTTCGGCGCCGAGGGCACTCTGGTCGATCATTTGAAGTAGAGACAACAATGCCCCGGGCTTGTGGCCCGGGGCATTGTCAGGTTACCGCTGTGTTCAGCAGCTCAGCGCGACATGCGCGACCTTGCGATCGACTGTCGGCACCGTGGTGGGGTTGTTGCGCAGATCACGTGCCGCTTGCACGTTGTTGACGGGCGACTCCTGTGTCACCGACTCGACGGTGCACTTGGTCAGGTCACCGGCGCCGGTCTTGGAGACGATCACTCGGTACCCGTTGGACTTGAGGTCATTGATGACGGCGCTGGCATCGCCCGATCCCGCTGGTCCGGCGAGCGCGACACTTGCCGATCCTAGCGATGCACCGATGATGCCAGCTGCGGCAATACCTGCAAATAACAATTTCTTCACGATTTCACTCCTCTCGCCTCGTTCCTCGTGGCCTACGTGTTACGTGGATGTGTCCGCATACCACACAAAGACCCAATTCCCGACTCGCTGAATCATCAACGTTCGTGAATCTGTCCAGTCCAACGCGGTAATACTCGGATTGATTCCCACTCGGGGAAATTAACGTCAAATTCACAGGCGGGTCTGCGCGTGCTCTTAGGCGGAAGGCGTACCGGGATCTACGAGCGCGCAGCACTCAGCGAACTGGCAAATCAGATCAGGTAAGGCTAACTAAACGTTGCAGTTAAGGGAGATGTACACCAATTTGTGGTCGAGTACCCGAACCGGCAGCACCAGCCACTTGCCGCTGGGCATCCAGGTGCGCTGATATTCGGTGCGATAGACATCCTGGCCGTTGCGGATGTTGGACACCGTGCACTTGTTGGTCGGGGCGGAACCGTTTCGGTCGATGATGACCTGGTAGCCCTGCGACTGGTACTGGTTGATGACCGACTGTGCGTCATCGGCGAGTGCAGTCCCGGGGGTGAGGGCCATCAGCGCTCCGACGCCCACTGCCGTCAGACACAACCGACCTAGCCTAACCACCGTCTTCATCTCACACCATCCTCACAGTTTCTAACTCTTGGCCACACAGACATTGTTCCCTATAGGTGCCATCGATTTTCCGGTCCGAATCGATACAGTGGCCGGGTGTTGAAGCCGGTGACCGTCAAGAGCTGGGGAATCTGGGCCACCTGTGCGCTTGCGCTCGTCGTGCCGGGTTGCAGTCGAACCGTCCAGAATCCCGTCAATCACAACGTCAAGATCGGAAACATCGCCGCGCTGAAGAGCCAGTTCGGGCCGGAGTTCGCGATCAAGACAATGGAACCAGCGGGGATGGACCCCAAGCTGCTCTCGCCCGCCCCGCTGCCGCCGGGGATGACGGTGGAGCCCGCGGGCTGTGCCAAGTACAGCGGCGGCAGTGCGGTGCCTGCCGGGCTCAAGGGGAACATGGCCGCGCTCACCGCCACCGGTGCGGGTAATCGGTACGTGGCGGTCGCGGTGGAAACCTCCCAGGAGGTCCCGTTCGATCCTGCCGTGCCGGAGGAATGCAAGAAGGTCGGTTTCCGCGGCAACGGAGTCGTGGGACAGACCGAGGTGGTGGATGCGCCCGCCATCGACGGTGCGCGCACGCTCGGCATGAAGCGTGACGTGCTCAGTGGCACGTCGGGCAGGGCCGTCGGCCAGGAAGTGCTGAACTACTCGGCATATCTCGGTCGCTACATGGTCGTGGTCACGGTCAGTCCGGTCGCGGTGGGGAATGTGCCGCCCGCGCCACCCGATGGCAAGCGCGCGTCGGAGCTGTTGGTCAAAGCGGTAGCCGCCGTCCGTTCCTAACGCACGTCACGGGGCCGGTACTGCAGGCTGATTCGCGGGCCCACGGGTTTGGATGTCTTCGGGATCGCATGTTCCCAGGTCCGTTGGCAGGTGCCGCCCATCACCAAAAGATCGCCATGGCCCACATTGATGCGGATCGACTCGCCGCCGAGCCTCGGCCGCAACGCGAAAGTGCGTGTCGCGCCGATGCTTACGATCGCCACCATGGTGTCTTCGCGTAGGCCGCGACCGATGGTGTCGCCGTGCCAGGCGACGCTGTCGGTGCCGTCGCGGTACTGGCACAGGCCCACCGTGGTGAACTGCTCACCGAGCTCGGCGGTGTACTCGCCGTTGAGGCGATCGCAGATGCTCTCCAGTACCGGATGCGGTGGCGGGCCCGCGGTCAGATCATGGAAGCTGACCAGTCGGGGGACATCGAGGGTGCGGTCGTACATGCGGCGGCGCTCGGCGCGCCATGGCACCTGTGCCAACAGCTGGCCCAGAAGATTGTCCGCACGCCCAAGCCATTCATGGTGTACCTCGAGCCAAGCGCCACCCGCCAATTCGCGGCGCGGGACCGGTGGTGCGCCAAACAGGGATGCCTGCACAGTGTGTGGAGAGGCTGTCACACTCCCATGGTATCGCACACACGTTCGATTGCATGGCAAGCTAGCGTCATCTCATGACGGATGCTCCAGTGCTGGGTGCTAATTCAGAGGTGGGACGGCTGCGGGCGGTCGTGTTGCACCGGCCCGGCGACGAGCTCAAGCGGCTCACCCCGCGCAACAACGACCAGCTGCTGTTCGACGGACTGCCCTGGGTCGCGCGCGCTCAGGAGGAGCATGATGCCTTCGCCGGCGTGCTGCGTTCGCGGGGTGTCGAGGTGCTGCTGCTCTCCGAATTGTTGCGCGAGGCGCTGGCCAGCGGTGCCGCGCGGGTACAGGGCATATCTGCGGCGGTCAGCGCGCGCAGGCTGGGCTACGCGCTGGCGCAAGATCTTTCGGAGTATTTGCGGTCGCTGGAGGCCGCGGACCTCGCCTACGTGCTGATGTGTGGGATGACGTTCGATGAGCTGCCCGTGGGAGGCAAGGTGGCGCAGCCGTCCTTGGTGCGGACCATGCACCATGGGTCGGATTTCGTCATCGAGCCGCTGCCGAATCTGCTGTTCACCCGGGACTCGTCGTTTTGGATCGGCCGCAAATTCGCGATCACCTCACTGGCACTGCCGGCGCGGGTGCGTGAGACCTCGCTCACCGACCTGATCTATGCCCATCACCCGCGATTCCTCGGAGTCCGCCGGGCCTATGAGTCCCATTCGGCCCCTGTCGAGGGTGGTGACGTGCTGCTGCTGGGCCCCGGGGTGGTGGCGGTCGGAGTCGGGGAGCGCACCACGCCTGCCGGTGCGGAAGCCTTGGCACGCAGCCTGTTCGACGACGATCTTGCCCACACCGTGCTCGCGGTGCCCATCGCGCAGGAACGTGCGTCCATGCACCTGGACACCGTGTGCACCATGGTCGATACCGATGCTGTCGTGATGTATCCGGCGATTCAGGATTCTTTGTCGGCATTCACCATTCGTCGCACCGACAGCGGGGTCAGCATCTCGGGTTCGGATCCATTCGTGGAAGCGGCGGCCGATGCGATGGGCATCGGCAAGCTGCGCGTCATCGATACCGGGCTGGATCCGGTCACCGCCGAACGCGAGCAGTGGGACGACGGGAACAACACCCTGGCGCTGGCTCCCGGTGTGGTCGTCGCCTATGAACGCAATGTGGAAACCAATGCGCGCCTGGAGGCTTCGGGTGTTGAGGTGCTCGCCATCTCGGCGTCGGAATTAGGTACCGGCCGGGGCGGGCCGCGCTGCATGTCCTGCCCGGTATCGCGCGATCTGCTCTAGCGCCAGCTGGGCAGCCACATCTCCATGTTCCACATGAACGGTGAGATCGCGGCACCGGTGAGTATCGGGTACAGCCAAGCGAAGTTGGTGACCACCACCGCCAGGTAGAACGTTGCGATGAACATTCGCAATGTTTTCCGCTCCGGATTGGCCACCGGCTTGCGGAGGAAGTCGCCGATGATGAACGCGATCATCATCACCAGGAACGGCACCATCGGGGTGGCATAGAAGAAGTACATCTGCCGATCGATGTTGCCGAACCAGGGCAGCCATCCCGCGCAGTACCCGACCAGTGCTGCGGCGTAGCGCCAGTCGCGGCGGACCACCGTCGCCCAGGTGGCCCATAGCAGCACCGGAACCGCAAGCCACCAGATGGCCGGGGTGCCCACCAACAACACCGCGCGCACACAGGAATTGGCGCCACAGCCGGGAATGTTCTTGTCCTCGATGGCGTAGAGCAGGGGGCGCAGCGACATCGGCCACGTCCACGGCTTGGACTCCCACGGGTGGTGATTGCCGTTGGCGTTGGTTAGCGTCGAATGGAATGTGTAGACGCTGTGCGTGTAGTACCAGAGCGATCGAAGGGCATCGGGCACCCAACTGCCGACCCCGATTTGGCGTCCCTCGGCATGCCTGTTGATACCCGTCTCGGAGGCGAACCACGACCAGTACGAGGCCATGTACACGACGAACGGAATGACCAGCAAGGCATACAGGGCCGGTCCCAGATCGCGTACCGCGGTGCCGGCCCATGGCCGCTGCACCCCGTACGCGCGCCGTGCCGCGATGTCGAAGGCGATGCACAGCACTCCGAAGAACGCGATGAAATACAGCCCCGACCACTTTGTGCCGCAGGCCAATCCGAGCAGGATCCCGGCCCCGAAACGCCACCAGCGTACGCCCAGGCGCGGACCCCATACGGTCTCGCCGATCCGCCCGTCGAGATAGGCGTTGTACAGCCGTTCCCGAACCTGATCCCGGTCGACGATCAGTGCGCCGAAGGCGGCCACCACAAAGAGCGCGTGATACACGTCAAGCAGTGCGGTGCGCGCGGTGACGAAGCTGACCCCGTCCGCGATCAGCAGCACCCCTGCGATGGCGCCCACCATGCTGGACCGGCCGATCCGCCGGGCGATTCGGGCGACCAGCAGCACCAGGATGGTGCCCGAGAGCGCGGCGGCGAACCGCCAGCCGAACGAGTTGTATCCGAACAGCCATTCGCCGATGGCGATCATCTGTTTGCCGACGGGCGGGTGCACGACGAGCCCGTAGCCGGGATTGTCCTCAACGCCGTTGGTGGCGACTTGCCAGCCCTGCGGCACGTAGTGCTTCTCGTCGAAGACGGGGGTACCGCGATCGGTGAGTGCACCGACACTGATGAACCGAGTGAGCGCCGCGATTGCGGTGATGACCGCGGTCATCACCCAGCCCTGGAACCGATCGGTGGGTCCGAAGTCCGCGGGCGGTATCCGGGGTCCTGGCGACTGGAGATCCGACTCGGCTGCCGAGGTCGGCGGCAGGGTTGCGGGCACGGTCACACGGTCGATCGTAGGGGAGGGCTCGAGACCGGCATCTTGGTGCGGCGGGCTGGGGTACCTCCCGCATGCGGGGGCGAGCGGCAGCGAGGAGGGACTTAGTCTTGCGGGATGGCGAACTTGCTGCTGGCGGCGACACCGCTCGGGGAGCCCGCGGATGCCTCGCCCCGATTGCGTGAGGCGCTGGCCAAGACGGCGGTGGTGGCCGCCGAGGACACTCGTCGTGTTCGGGCGCTTGCCAAATCGCTGGATGTGCAGATCAGCGGGCAGATCATCAGTTTCTACGACCAGAACGAGGCCAGCCGTATCGAGCCGCTGCTGGCTGATCTGGAGGCCGGGTACGACGTGCTGGTGGTCACCGACGCTGGGATGCCGTCGATCAGCGACCCGGGGTATCGCTTGGTGGCCGCCTGCGTGAAACAGGGGATACCGATTACGTGTCTTCCTGGGCCGTCGGCGGTGACGACGGCGTTGGCCGTCTCGGGGCTCCCAGTGGACCGATTCTGTTTCGAGGGATTCGCACCCCGTAAACAGGGGGCGCGGAGGCGCTGGCTCGCCGAGCTAGTGGCCGAACCCCGTACCTGTGTGTTCTTCGAGTCGCCTCGGCGGCTGAGGGAGACCCTGGCCGATGCGGTGGAGGTGCTGGGGCCGGAACGCCGCGCCGCGGTATGCCGTGAGCTGACCAAGACTCATGAAGAGGTGTTGCGAGGCACTCTGCGCGAGTTGGCGGTCTGGGCCGAGGGCGACGTGCTCGGAGAGATCACCGTGGTGCTCGACGGCGGTCGCCCCGCCGTCCCCGAGATCGACACCCTGGTGGCCAGGGTGGAAGAGCTGATGGACGACGGTATGGGGTTGCGGGAGTCCTGCGCGATGGCGATTGGCGAATCCGGCGCGACGCTGTCGAGGCGCGATCTTTACGACGCGGTGGTCAAAGCACGGGCTTGAGTGCCGCGATCGCAGTGAGGTCGACCGTGGCGGCCGCCTTGTGCAGACACTCCCGCCACTCCGCGTCGATATCGGAGTCGGCGGTGATACCGCCTCCCACACCGAGCACCGCGGTGCCGTCGGGTGCGATCTCCACGGTGCGGATCGCGACGTTGAGCTCCAGACCGGCCGCGGGAGAGAGCATGCCGACGGTGCCGCAGTACACCCCGCGGTGATCCGATTCCCATTGGCGCAGTAATTGGCGTGCACGGGTTTTGGGCGTTCCGGTTACCGAGGCGGGCGGGAACGTGGCGGCCAATAGGTCGCCGGCGGTGGCCTCTAAGGGCACCTGGGCGGCGACAGTGGACACCAGATGCCACACACCGGGTGCCGGGTGGACGGCGAGAAGCTCGGGAACTGTGACGGTTCCGGTGACGGCGATGCGCCCGAGGTCGTTGCGCACCAGATCGGTGATCATGACGTTCTCGGCGACATCCTTGACCGAGGTCAACAGCGCGGCGGGGTCCTCGGTCGCGGCCAGGGTGCCCTTGATGGGGCTGGAACGGACGTCGGTGCCGTTGCGGCGCAAGAACAATTCGGGTGATAACGAGGCCACGGCGCCCCAGGCACCGGAGACGAATGCGGCGCGGTCCGGTGCGGTCTGGGTGATCGCGTCGGCGAAAAAGTCCACGGGGTCGCCCGCCAGTGCACCGCGGAACTGCGTGCACACACAGGCCTGGTAGACCTCCCCGGCCGCGATGGCCTCCAGGCAGCGGCTGACGGCAACGCGGTGATGCTCACGGTCGGGAGCCGTCCAGTCGATGAACCACGGCGCAGGATCGCAGGGGTGGGTCAGTGCGTGAAGTATCCACTCCGGACATTCCTCATCCAGAAGGCTTTCGTACCACCAGCATTCGTTGCCATCTAGCCGTAGCACCGCATCGGTCCAGCCGCCGGCGGCGGCCGGGAGTCGTCGTGCGCGGCCATCGGCGGTCAGGTCCGGATATCCGAGGAAGCCGATCCAGCCGCCGCCCACCGCGCCCGGTGGAGCAGAGTCTATATGAGAAGTCTTGCTGCTGAACGCTTGTTGTGGCAGAACCGGGTGTGCGGACAGCGACGGGGAGATGATCGCCCGTGAATCGAACCAGGATCCGATCAAGGCCGCGGGTGCCGGACGTCCCGTCGCGCGGGTGGCGCCGGCAAGGGCGCGCAGCACGGCCGCTGGCGCACCGAGGTTGCCGAGCTGCTGGACGCGCACGGTGCAGTGCTCTTCGCGCAAGCGGCTCATCGACCTAGTTTCGCAGACCCTTCACCAGGATCGCGCGGGTGTACAGCAGTGAGAAGCCCTGGCGCTGGGTGTTCTGCTGGGACTTCGACCCGGGCTGGGTGGTCACCACCGCCAGGTCCGCACCATCGCGGGCGGCCTCGTGAAGTCGGGTGGTCAGCAGTGCCGTCTGGATACCGTGCCGGCGGTGTGGGGCGGCGGTCGCCGCACCGTTGAGCTGGGCTACCCCGTCGAGGATGCGCATGCTTGCGCCGCCGGCGACCGCGCCCTCGCGCAGGGCGATGTATTGCCGCTCGCCCGGCACCGTGGACAGTGCGGCGATCGCGCGGGAAAGCACCTCGCGCGGAAATGATTCGTGCGAGGCCACGCCGTGGTCATCGGGTACCGCGAACCCGTCGACGACCACGTCGAGCCAGCGGGCCAGCTCATCGGTCTCGCTGTGACGCACCGTGATGCCGTCGGGAATCGCTGGCGCTGGGGCATCGGCCAGGGGGAGTCCGAGGACATCCTCGAAAGACACCAGCAGGTAGCCCCGTGCGGTGAGCAGCTCACAGATCGCGGGGTCGGCCAGGCTCGCGATTTCGGCCTGCACCGGGGTATCCCGTTCGGCGAACTCCCACTCGACGGCGTCGAGCTCGGATTCGCTTGGCACACCGCTGAACCCGAGTCCGACGAGTTTGTTCATCGGAGAGTCCGGTCCGGCGTATGACGCGATGCCCCCGGCCAGTGGTATCACCAGGCCGCCATCGCACCTTGCGGTTCCCGCGGCGATGGTGTCGGCTTCGGCACGTTCAATGCGCGCGGCAGTTTCGATATCACAGAACACGCCGGTGATTGTGTCCGATGAACCGCCCGGACCGCCACCGGGTTATCTGCTGATGTGACGCGCTGTTTCGGCTGTAGCCAGCTTGTCGGGGTTGCGGATCGCGAAGACGTGCGCGACCTTGCCATCCGCGATCGAGACGGCCAGTACGGCGTCGAGACGTCCTTCGCTGTAGATCAGCAGGGCAGGCGTGCTGTTGTAGGTGCTCAGCTCCACGCGGACATCGGGGAACGCGGCGGCTGCCCGCGAAAGTCCGATGGCGACGCGCGCCACTCTGTCGGCCCCGTAGACCGGACGCCGTGCGGCACTGACCTTGCCGCCGCCGTCAGATGTCCACACCGCATCGGGGGCAAGCATTTCTACTAATGCGTCGACATCGCCACCCGCCGCGGCCAGCAGGAATTTGGTGGTCAGTTCCTCGGCCTGCTGGTCGGTGGGGGTGAACCGGCGTCGGCGCGACTGCACGTGCTCTCGGGCACGGTGCGCCATCTGACGCACCGCGGACTCCGATTTGCACACGGTGGAAGCGATTTCGGAGTAGTCGAAGCCAAAGACCTCCCGCATGACGAATACGGCCCGCTCGTCCGGTGCCAAGGTTTCCAACACGACGAGCATCGCCATCGACACCGATTCGGCCAGGACCAGATCTGTCGAGGGGTCCGCGGCGTCGCCCTCGAAGGTCACCCGCACCGGCTCCGGTAGCCACGGTCCCACATACTCCTCGCGCCGACGGCTGTTGGCGCGCAAGGTGTTCAGTGATTGGCGGCTGACAATCTGCGACAGGTAGGCCTTGGTATCGCTGACCGTGTTCAGATTCACCTGCGCCCACCGCAGATAGCTCTCCTGCAGTACGTCATCGGCCTCCGTGGCGGAGCCCAACATCTCGTACGCGATGGTGAACAGCAGCGGGCGCAGGTGGGTGAACAGCTCGGCGTGAGCGGCATCGGTCACCGCTACGCCTGCACCTTGAGGGCTTCGGAGCGCTTGCCGCCTTGCGGCCAGTAATAGGCCTTCGGATGCTTGGCGGCCTGTTTCAGGAAGTAAACCGTTCCGCGGCAGACCATTTCCTTGATTGCGGCACCGGTCCGGCCACCGATGAACAGCTTGCGCGGTGTGTCGTCGGCACGTGAAGTCTGGATGACGGCGGCACGACGTCCGATGCTGACGTTCTGCCCGACGAAGATCTGCCCGCCCGCTACCGGCTGCAGACCGTCCACCAACGCCAGCACAGTCTTGACCGCCCGTGCGGCCAGCGGCCCAGCGGCCTGGCAGCTCATCCGCAGCGGCACGCCTGAGGGGCTGACCGCGTCACCGGCCGCGACGATGCGGGGATGGTCGACACTGACCAGCGCCTCATCGGTGAGCAGTCTCCCCAGCGCGTCTGTCCGCAGTCCGCTGTCGGCGGCCAGCCGCGGTACGCCAAATCCGGCGGTCCACACCGTCAGCGCACTCGGCAGTTCGCGCCCATCGGACAGCGTCACGGTGTCCTCGTCGACCCCGACGACCGTGGCGGGTGCCAGCACCTCGACGCCCAGCTCTTCCAGCTGCTTGGCGGCCGCGCGCCGGGCCGGTTCGCCGATCGAGGGCAACAGTTGCTTACCGCAGACCAGGGTCACCCGACGGTCCGCTTCGGCGAGTTCACCGGCCAGCTCGACACCGGTAAGGCCCGCACCGACGACCACGATCGGTGCCTCAGGTGCCAACCGCTCATAGCGGGCGCGTACCTGCTGGGCGTGTTCGAACTCATTGATGGACAACGCGTGTTCTGCCACGCCCGGGATGTTGGGAGTTGTTGTGGTGCTGCCCACGGCGTACACCAGATAGTCGTAGGGCAGCACCGCACCCGAGGCGAGCTCCAGCTTGTGGGCGCCGGCATCGATGTGGGTGACCTTGTCGACCACGAGGCGGATGGCCGGATTGAGCAGCTGGTCGTAGTCGACCGTCGCACCCCGGTTACCGGCAACCAGCTGGTGCAGGCGGATCCGTTCGACGAAGTGGGGTCGCGGGTTGACGAGGGTCACGGTCAGGTTCTTGTTGGCCAGCAGTTGGTTGGCCGCCAGGGTTCCCGCGTAGCCCCCGCCGATCACGGTCACATTCGTGTTCTCGGTCATTTCGGTGACTTCCTTTCGGTCGCTGATGCCCTCAAGACACCGGTGCGATGAAATCTGTGACAGACCGTGACCGGGATCACGTATGACCTACTTGGACACCTGATACTTCGGGAACACGCCCGTCGGTGCGGGGAGGCTCACGCCAGCCTTCAGCCGGGTTCCGATGGCGGCGAAGTCCCGCTGATCTTCGGACTGGCCCAAGAGGTCCAGCAGCTTGGCCGCGGACTCGGGCATGACCGGCTGCGCCAGCAGCGCGACAATGCGCACCACCTCCAGCGTGGTGTACAGGACGGTGCCGAATCGCTGTTGATCGGCCGCGTCATCACTCTTACCCAGTACCCATGGCTCCTGGGCGGAGAAGTAGCGGTTACTCGCGCTCAGCACCTGCCACATCGCCTCAAGTGCGAGATGCATCGCAGGTACCTCGAAGTGTGTGCGCGCCTGTTCTAACAGGCCGTCAGCGGCCGCGAGCAGTTCGGTGTCCTCAGTGGTGTACTCGCCCGGCTCCGGCACGATTCCGCCAAGATTCTTGGCCACCATCGACAGCGAGCGTTGCGCCAGATTGCCCAGCTCGTTGGCCAGATCGGCGTTGATCCGCCCGATCAAGCCGTCCTCGGTGTAGCTGCCGTCCTGGCCAAACGGAACCTCACGCAGCAGGAAGTACCGCACCTGGTCCAGCCCGAAATGATCGATCAGATCGACTGGGTTCACTACATTGCCGATCGACTTGCTCATCTTCTCGCCCTTGTTGGTGAGGAAGCCGTGCGCGAAAACCCGTTTCGGCAGCTCGATTCCGGCCGACATCAGGAACGCCGGCCAGTACACGGTGTGGAACCGGATGATGTCCTTGCCGATCATGTGCACATTGGCCGGCCAGTACCGCTGGAACAGCTCTGAATCGGTGTCGGGATAACCGGCACCGGTCAGATAGTTGGTGAGGGCGTCCACCCACACGTACATGACGTGGTCGGGATGGTCAGGTACCTGCACTCCCCAGTCGAAGGTGGTCCGGGAGATGGACAGATCGCGCAGACCACCTGAGACGAAGCTGACGACCTCGTTGCGCCGTACTACCGGGCCGATGAACTCCGGATGCGCCTCGTAATGTGCCAGCAGCTTGTCCTGGTACGCCGACAGTCTGAAGAAGTAGGAATGCTCCTCGGTCCACTCGACGGGGGTACCGCTTTCGGTGGCGGTGCGGGTTCCGTCGGCGGCGACCGTGGTCTCGGCGTCCGTGTAGTACGCCTCGTCGCGCACCGAGTACCACCCCGAATAGGTGTCTAAATAGATGTCACCGTTGTCGGCCATCCGGCGCCAGATCGCCTTGGATGCCTCGTGGTGATCGGGGTCGGTGGTGCGGATGAACCGGTCGAACGAGATGTTGAGCTTGCGCTGCAATGCCTCGAAGACATCGGAATTGCGCCGCGCGAGCTGCGCCGTCGGGATTCCGGCCGCGGTGGCCGCCTGCGCCACCTTCAGACCGTGCTCGTCGGTGCCGGTGAGATACCGCACGTCGAAGCCGTCCAGCCGTTTGAAGCGGGCGACGGCGTCGGTCGCGACGTACTCGTACGCGTGCCCGATATGCGGTTCACCGTTCGGGTAGGCGATGGCGGTGGTGATGTAGAAGGGGCTAGAAGAGTTCGGCCCAGAAGAGTTCGGAACAGATGATTCAGGCATGGTCTGAGCAACTTTATAGACTGGTGTTCTGATGACGCCCGGCAATAAGAGGCAAGCCCCGCCTAATCCCGAGCCGCTGGCACCCCTCATCGATGCCCACACCCATCTGGATGCGTGCGGTGCGGTCACCGGCGATGACGTACGAGCCATCGTCGACCGCGCCGAGTCCGTCGGCGTGGGGCGCGTGGTGACGGTGGCCGACGACCTCGAGTCGGCCCGATGGGCGGTGTCGGCCGCTGCCGGAGATCCACGGGTGTACGCCGCTGTCGCCTTGCATCCCACCCGTGCGGGCGACCTCACCGACAGTGCGCGCGAGGAGTTGGAGAAGCTGGCCGCGCATCCCCGCGTCGTCGCGATCGGGGAGACCGGTGTGGACCTCTATTGGCCGGGCAGATTGGAGGGCTGCGCGGAGCCGTCGGTTCAGCGCGACGCATTTGCTTGGCACATTGAGCTGGCTAAGCGGACGGGCAAGCCGCTGATGATTCACAACCGTGACGCGGACGCCGAAGTGCTCGATGTGCTCAAGTCCGAGGGCGCGCCGTCCTCGGTTATCTTCCACTGCTTTTCATCGGACGCCGAGATGGCGAAGAAGTGTGTCGCTGAGGGCTGGATTCTGAGTTTGTCGGGGACGGTGAGTTTCAAGAACGCGCGGGCGCTGCGGGAGGCCGCTGTGCTCATTCCTGACGGACAACTGCTGGTAGAGACCGATGCGCCCTACCTGACACCCCATCCTTATCGGGGTGCGCCGAATGAGTCGTACTGCCTGCCGTACACCGTCCGGGCCCTCGCTGACATAACCGGGCAACACCCCGAGCGATTAGCGGCCGCGTCCACCGCGACGGCATTGAGGGTGTTCAAGATTGTTGATGAGTTGCCTCCGTGCGATGCTTTCGTTACCGTGTCGTGATCAGATCGCCGGGTTTCGTCACCGTTGACATCCGGTATCGACGCACCGAAACGAACGCAGGAATCTCCTACTCGTGAATGCACTGACGAAGCTCAACGCAACGCGATCGCCCTTGCTACGCGCCCTTGTGGCCGCCCTGCTGGTGGTGATCGGCGCGGGCGGTGGCTACGCCATCGCTGCGCATAAGACCCTGACTCTCAACGTCGACGGAAACGCCATGACGGTCACGACCGTCAAGTCACAGGTGTCCGAGGTCCTCGCCGACTATGGATACGCGCTGTCCGACCGCGACGATGTCGCTCCCGCCAAGCACGATTCGGTGAGCGACGGCGACACCATTGTTCTCAAGCGCTCGCGTCCGCTGGACATCTCCGTGGACGGGCAGGGCACCCAGCAGGTCTGGACCACCGCCAACACGGTGAACGACGCGCTGTCTCAGCTGTCGATGACCGACACCGCTCCGACCGCCGCCACCCGCGGCAGCCGTCTCCCGCTGGAGGGCATGTCGCTGGCGGTGGTGAGCGCCAAGACCGTTCAGCTCAACGACGGCGGCGTGATCAGCACCCCGCGCATCGCCGCCCCGACCGTGGGAGCGCTGCTGGAGGCCACCGGTAACCCGCTGCAGCAGTTCGACACCGTCGATCCCGCACCGAGTACCCCAGTGACGGCCGACATGCCGATCACCGTGACGCGCATCCGGGTCTCCACGGTGACCGAGCAGGCCCCGTTGGAGCCGACCCCGCAGAAGATCGAAGACGCCGAGATGAACATGAGCCGGTCGGTCGTCGAAGATCCGGGTGCTCCCGGATCCCAGGACATCGTGTACTCGGTGCTGTCGGTCAATGGCCGCGAGACCGGACGGATGCCGGTGTCCAACAACGTGCTGACTCCTGCTCGTAACTCGGTGCTCCGGGTTGGCGCCAAGCCCGGCACCGAGGTTCCCACCGTGACCCGTGGATCGGCGTGGGATGCGCTGGCTTCGTGTGAGGCCGGTGGCAACTGGGCCATCAACACGGGTAACGGTTTCTACGGTGGTGTGCAGTTCGACTACGGAACGTGGCTGGCGCACGGTGGTGCCAAGTACGCACCGCGTGCCGATCTCGCGACGCGCGAGGAGCAGATCGCCATTGCCGAGAAGACGTTGGCCGTGCAGGGTTGGGGAGCTTGGCCAGTGTGCAGCGCGAGGGTCGGTGCCCGCTGACCATCAGGCTGCTCGGCCGCACCGAGATCCGACAACTGGCCAAGGATCTCGATTTCCGACCGACAAAGACGCTGGGCCAGAACTTCGTTCACGACGCCAACACCATTCGCCGGATTGTGTCGGCGTCGGGTGTGGGTAAAAGCGATCATGTCATCGAGGTTGGGCCCGGCCTGGGCTCGCTGACACTGGGGCTACTCGACAAGGGCTGCACGGTGACGGCGATCGAGGTGGATCCAGTGCTGGCGCGTCGCCTTCCGGCCACCGTCAAGGAACACTCGCACAGCGAGTTCAACCGGTTCTCGGTGATTCACCAGGACGTACTGAAACTCACCCCCGCCGATATCTCCGGGGAACCCCCGACGGCGATGGTCGCCAATCTGCCGTACAACGTCGCGGTGCCGGCATTGCTGCGGATTCTTACCGAATTCGACTCGGTGAAGACCCTTTTGGTGATGGTCCAGTCCGAGGTTGCCGATCGGCTGACGGCCGAGCCGGGTTCCCGGATCTATGGTGTGCCGAGTGTCAAGGTGCGCTACTTCGGCAAGGTGAAGCGTCTCGGCACGGTGTCTCCTGCGGTGTTCTGGCCGATTCCGCGGGTGTACTCGGGTCTGGTGCGCATCGACAGGCATCCGGACGCGATATGGCCTTCCGATCCGGGGTTCCGCAAGGAGCTCTTCGATCTCATCGACATTTCATTCGCCCAGCGCCGCAAGACCTCTCGTAACGCATTCGCCGAATGGGCGGGGTCGGGTGACGAGTCGGCGCGTCGGCTGTTGGCCGCCAGCATCGACCCGGCGCGTCGCGGTGAGACGTTGGACGTCGCCGATTTCGCCCGCCTGCTGGAGCGTTCGGCGATCGTCTAGGTTCTACTTGTCACCGAGGTTGGGCGGGTCGTCCATCATCGGCGTCTCCGCGATCACCGGATACTGCCCGGTGTAGCCGACTCGCTCACGTGCCAGCTGCATGACTCGTTCCCTGGACAGGTACCAGCCGATGGTGAGCAGCGGCGTGAAGATCGCCAGAGCCACCAGATTCCAATAGTTTTCATAACACATGAGCGCCAACACCAGCACCAGGAAGACCAGCGTCGCGTATCCGGTGTAGGGGGCCCCGGGCATCTGGAACTTGCCGCGCCGAAGGATGCCGCGTTGCGACCATTGGTAGAGCCGCAGCTGACAGATGACGATGGTGGCCCACGAGGCGATGATGCCGAGCGCGGCCACATCCAGGGCGGTCTCGAATGCTTTGGCCGGGATGACCATGTTCATGAAGACGCCGACCACGGTGAAGCATGCGGTGAGCGCGATGCCGGCAAAGGGAACGCCATTGGATGTCATGCGGGACAACAGCTGTGGTGCGCTGCCGTTCATCGACATGGATCGCAGAATGCGGCCGGTGCTGTACAGGCCAGCGTTGAGGCTCGACAGCGCGGCGGTGAGCACCACGAAGTTCATGATGTCACCGGCGTACGGCAGACCCACCCGCGAAAAGAACGTCACGAATGGGCTCTCGCCCTCCCTGTAGAGGGTGTACGGCAGCAGCAGCGCCAGCAGAATCAATGAGCCGACATAAAATACGGCGATGCGGACGATCACGGCGTTGATAGCCTTCGGCATGACCTTCTCGGGATGTTCCGTCTCGCCCGCTGCGGTGCCCACCAGTTCCACTGAGGCATAGGCAAAGACCACCCCGGAGGTGACCACCACAAGGGCCAGTAATCCGGTGGGAAAGAGCCCGCCGTTGTCGGCGAGTATCGAGGGTCCGGTGGTGGCGCCCTCGACGGTGAACCGCCCCGCCAAGAACACAATGCCGACAATCAAGAAGGCCACCAGTGCAACGACTTTGATGAGTGCGGCCCAGAACTCCATCTCGCCGAACAGCTTGACGCTGATCATGTTCAGGGTGAGCACGATGACCAGGGCGATCAGCGCGATGGTCCACTGCGGGATGGCCTTGAAGCTGCCCCAGTAGTGCATGTAGAGGGCAATGGCGGTGACGTCCACGATCGAGGTGGCCGCCCAGTTGACGAAGTACATCCATCCGGCGATGTAAGCGGCCTTCTCCCCGAGGAATTCGCGCGCATACGACACGAAGGAACCTGAAGACGGGCGGTGCAGTACCAGCTCGCCCAGAGCGCGCAGCATGAAGAAGACGAACACACCGCAGACGGCGTACACGAGCCACAGGCTTGGTCCGGCTTCGTGTAAACGTTTTCCGGCGCCCATGAACAGACCCGTGCCGATGGCACCGCCGATGCCGATCATCTGGACTTGGCGGTTCTTCAGACCCTTGTGATATCCCTCGTCCTCACGCGCGAGGCCCGACGTATCGTAATTAGCTGGAGATGCCATGGGGCGACGGTACCGGGGATTAGGTCATCGCGTGTGTCAAAAGTGTTATGAACTCCGTACATGTCGGATAGCGGTTTAACGGATCCTTGGCCATGGCCTTGGCGACGATGGAATCGAAAGCCCGCGGGATGTGCTTATGGCGGTACGAAATAGGCCAGGGTGTGGCGTTGAGATGCAGGTCGGCGAGCTTCATCGCGGTGCGTGCCGTGAACGGGGGTTTGCCGTCGAATAGCTCAACCGCGGTGCAGGCCAGCGCGTATTGATCGGTGGCCGCCGTCACAGGTTGCCCGCGCAGCACCTCGGGCGCGGCGTAGGGCAGCGAGGTTTGCACGACGGGCCGGCGCGGTCCGTCCGCGAAGACGAGCTCTTGGGCGACGCCGAAATCGGTGAGTACGGCGCTACCCGAGTGCCTGCGCATGATGTTGGACGGCTTCACATCGCAATGCACCACCTCGGCTTCGTGGATGTAGTCGAGCGCTCCGGCGATCTGTTGCAGGGCAGACAGTTTGATCGGCATGATCCAGCTCTGATCCGTGCCCACCAAGTCATTCGCCGAGCCGCCGGTGAGCGCCTCCATGGCCAGCCAGTCCTCACCGCGCTCGTAGACCGTGATGATGCGGGGATGTGAGAACCGTTGGGCCAATTCGAATTCTCGGTGCAATCGGTCGATGTTCTCCGGATTTCGATGCCGCGGATCCAGCACCTTCAGCGCGACCGTAAGCGCGTCCTCGTCATCGTCACGGTGTGCGAGGTAGACCTGTGCCGTCCCGCCACGGCCCGCAAGGGAGTCGATGACGTAGCCGTTGAATTCGCCACCTGGTACAGGCATGTACCGAGGGTGTCATGAGTCGCGCAGCGTAGTGGCGGATTTCGGCTTAGTGCGCGTGTCTGGGGAACTCCGAAGACGGGTCTGGTCCCGCACCGACCGGCGCCGGGGGCGGCGTTACGTCTGCCGCCGGCTGCGGTGTTCTCGGCGGTGGCAGCGGCCGGGTGCGCACGTTCAGCGGCCACCAGAACCAGCGGCCCAGCAGGGTCGCGATGGCCGGTGTCATGAACGACCGCACCACCAGGGTGTCGAAGAGCAGGCCCAGACCGATGGTGGTACCCACCTGGCCGATGATGGTCAGGTCGCTGATGGCCATGGCCATCATGGTGAAGGCGAAGACCAGGCCGGCGGAGGTCACCACGCTGCCGGTACCGCCCATCGCCCGAATCATGCCCGTCTTCAAGCCACCCGGCAGTTCTTCCTTGAGCCGGGAGACCAGTAGCAGGTTGTAGTCGGAGCCCACGGCGAGCAGCACGATGATGGCCATTTGCATGACCATCCAGTGCAATTCCTGGCCCAGGATGTACTGCCAGATGATGACCGACAAGCCGAATGAGGCGCCCAGGGACAGCAGTACCGTGCCGACGATCACCAGCGAGGCCACGAAGCTACGCGTGATGAGCAGCATGATCAGGAAGATCAGGCACAGCGCGGAGATGCCGGCGATCATCAGGTCGTAACGGGCGCCGTCGGACATGTCCTTGAATGTCGCTGCGGTGCCGCCTAGTTCGATCTTGGCGTCCTCAAGGGGAGTGCCCTTGACGGCTTCGATCGCGGCCAGCTTGATGGGTTCGATGTGCGAAAGGCCTTCGGGCGACGTGGGATCACCGCGATGCGAGATGATCATGCGCAGCGTCTTGCCGTCGGGGGACAAGAACATCTTGAGACCGCGCTTGAAATCCGGGTTGTCGAAGATCTCCGGCGGCAGATAGAACGAATCGTCGTTCTTGGCCTTGTCGAAGGCCCTTCCCATGGCGGTCGAGTCCTTGCTGGTCTCGTCCTGCAGGTCGTACATGCCCGCCATGGTGCTGTGCATCGTCAGCATCATGGTCTGCATCGATTCCATGAGCGGGATCATGTCGCGCATGTCCGCCACCATCTGGGGCATGATGACGTCCATCTTCTCCATGGAGACGACCATGCCGTCCATGTTCTCGGTGAGTTCGTCGATCTTGTCGAGCACCTCGAAGATCGACCGGAACGCCTGACAGATCGGGATATCGAAGCAGTGCTTCTCCCAATAGAAGTAGTTCTTGATGGGGCGGAAGAAGTCGTCGAAGTTCTCGAGGCTGTCCCGCATGTCGTGGATGGTGCCCTGCAGGGTGTGCATTTCGACGATCATCTGGTGCATCACGCCGGTGAGTTCGGTCATGTTGGCCAGCATCTTTTTCATGGTGGCCACCATGAGTCCCATTTGGTCGGCTTGGACCTTCATGTCGGCCATCCGGTCCTTCATCAGCTTCAGATTCTGAACTTGGCCGACGCCTTGGGCGCTGATGAGGAAGGGGATGGAGCTATGTTCGATCGGGGTGCCCTGGGGGCGGGTAATCGCTTGCACGCGTGCGATACCCGGAACCTTGTAGACGGCCTTGGCGAGTTTGTCGATGACCAGGAAGTCCGCGGAGTTCCGCATATCGTGATCGGATTCCAACACCAGCATTTCCGGGTTCATCCGGGCCGGGTCGAAGTGCCGGTCGGCGGCCTGGAAGCCCTGATTCGCGGGGATGTCCTTGGGGATGTACTTCTTGTCGTCATAGCTGGTCTGGTAGCCGGGAAGTGCGGCCAGACCGATGATGGCGATCGCCATCGAGGCGGCCAGGATCGGGCCGGGCCAGCGCACAATCGCGGCGCCGATGCGACGCCAGGAGCGAATGCGCATGGCGCGCTTGGGTTCGAATAGCCCAAAGCGGCTTCCGATGGTGATCAGCGACGGTCCCAGGGTGAGGGCGACGGCCACGGCGGTCAGAACCGCCACGGCACAGGGCACGCCCATGGTCTGGAAGTACGGCATGCGGGTGAAGCTCAGGCAGTACATGGCGCCGGCGATCGTCGATCCCGTGCCCACGATGACATGGGCCGTGCCATGGAACATCTCGTAGTAGGCGGCTTCGCGATCCAGCCCCTTGACTCGGGCTTCCTGATATCGCCCGATCAGGAAGATGGCATAGTCGGTTCCCGCCGCGATGACTAGCACCACAAGGAGATTCACCGCGAAGGTGGACAGCCCGATGATGTGGTTGTCGCCGAGCACCGAGATCATTCCGCGTGCGGCACCCAACTGAATGCCCACCATGAGGAGCACCATCAACACGGTGAAGATCGACCGGTAGAAGAACAGCAGCATCACGATGATGACGATGAAGGTCAGTCCGGTGATCTTGATCATGCTGCTGTCGCCGGCATGGGCCAAGTCGGTCTGCAGCGCGGCCGGGCCGGTGACATAGACCTTGAGCCCGTCCGGCATCGGCTTCGCGTTGCCGCGCTCATCCGTCGTCAGTTTCTTGATGGCGTTGCGGACGGACTCGATCGATTCGTTCGCGAGCGTCTCGCCCATATCGCCGGCGAGGTTCAGCTGAACGTAGGCGGCCTTGCCGTCGGTGCTTTGCGCACCGGACTCGGTGAGCGGATCGCCCCAGAAGTCTTGGACGTGCTGAACATGCTTGGTGTCGGTGCGCAGTTGCGACACCATCTCGTCGTAGAACTTGTGCGACCCGGGGCCCAGCGGTTGGTCGCCCTCCAGCACGATCATGGCTGCGCTGTTGGAGTCCGACTCTTGGAAGAGCCGCCCCATGTTCTTCATCGCCTTCATGGACGGCGCGTCGGAGGGGCTCAGCGAAACGGTGTTCTCTTGAGCTACCTGCTCGAGCTGGGGCGCCGAGAGAGCGAGGGTGACGACGACCGCCACCCAGCCGATGACGATGGGGATCGAGAGGCGCCGGATCCATTTGGCCAGGAAGGTGGGCTCCCCGTTGGCGTGTGCCCCGCTCATGCGGACTTCACAAAGCAGTAGACGTAGGCGCTCACCTCGTTGGTATACCTCTCGTCTTTTACTTCGCCATTGGCCGTGATGCGGCAGCCCAGTTCATCGGCATTGCGGGTTTGCGCCAGGATGTTTCCCGTCATCGACGGTGCCGTCGTGATGATCTCAATCGACCACGGTAGCGTCGCCCCGTTGATCTGGTGGGGCTCCCCTTCTTTGTCGATGTAGTTGATGTCGGCGATGGTTCCTGGCGGGCCGTAGATGTCGTAGACCACATGCTTGGGCTTGGAATTGTTTTTGTCGTCGGTCATGCTGCCGGCGTAAGTGGGCAGCTGATGAGAGCCGAAGATGCCGCGAATTCGCCATACCGCGAAGCCTGCGATGGCGAGCACGAGCACCATCACCACCGGGATCCACGCCCGCTTCAATACGCTGAGAATCGCAGGACCCCTTCACCCGTTGCTGTCGACCAGATCGATTACCGGAAAATACATGGAGCCTTCGCGCCTAACGCATAACGCATAGCGTGTGCGTTACAGCAACCTACCAGCGGGTAAGAGTGCCCGCAAGTCACGCGCCGTGCGTTATCTTGAGACGGATGACACACCTGAGTTTCCGGCGCGCACGTTCTGAGGAGAACAAGCGTCAACGTGCGGCAACGATCGTGGAAGCCGCGCGTTCGCTGGCGTCGGAGTCCGGTGTCGCGTCGGTCACTCTCACCGGTTTGGCCCATCGCGCAGGTGTGCATCATTCCGCGGTACGCCGCTACTTCAGCTCCCATAAAGAGGTGCTGTTGCGGCTCTCGACCGAAGGCATGACCGCGCTTGCCGAGTCCGTGTGCTCGGCATTGGACGGTTCACAAGAGCGGTCGCCCGCAGACGTCGGTGCCGTGCTGTCGAGTTCTCTCATCGCAGCGCCGCTGTTCTGCGATCTGCTGGGCAGCCAGTATCTGCATCTCGAGCACGAGGTGGAGCTCGACCATGTCCGTGAGGCCCAGCGTGCCAACCAGGCAGCCGCGATGACGATCGTCGACGCGATAGAACGTGCGGTGCCGGAGATCGACCGCAAGGGTGCGCTCGACATCGTCACGTCGGCCTTCGCGCTGGCCGGGATGCTGTGGCAGTTCACGCATCCTCCCGAGGGGCTCGAACACGATTTCGGCGAAGAGCCAGGCTTTCCGGAGGATTGGGACACCGATTTCGCCAGCACGCTGACGCGGCTGCTGACCGCCACGTGCATCGGGGCCGCGAAGAGGCCTTAGGCCTCGAGGTGCTTCTCGAACCAGTGGTGTGCGTACTTCTCGTCGTTGAACGCGGCGATCTCGGCGTAACCCGCCGAGTGGTACATAGCGATCGCCTCGGTGAGTGCCCGATTGGTGTCCAGGCGGACCGTGCGGGCGCCGTGCGTCATCGCCTGCCGCTCCAGTTCGGCGAGAATTCTTTTCCCGAGGCCCATGCCGCGGACGTTGGGGGAGATCCATACCCGTTTGATCTCGGCTGCTTCGATGATGTGACCAGCGTTTCTGAGCAGCTTCAGTCCGCCGCAGCCGACGGGCTCCTCGTGCAGGGTTGCGACGAGCAGCATTCCGGCGGGGGCGGAGAGTTCGGCATCGCCGGCGGGCAAGGCCAGCGCCGGGTCGAACCCGTTTTCGAGCCGGGCGGCAATCTCCTCAAAGTAGGCACGAATGCAGTACCGGGCCTCGGGTGAGCGGGTGTCCATGATGGCGATCTGAACCTGCGAGGCCACGAAGAGCCGCTCGACCTCGGCCATGGCGTCGGCGAGCCGTTGCCGCTGGTTAGTGCTGAGCGGTTCCAGGATCGACCGTGCTAGGTCATCGGAGCGGCGATCGAGCTCGGACAGTTCGGCGCGGCCGGCGCCGGTGAGGCGCGCGGTGCGCACCCGGGTATCGCCGTCCGCGGTGCTCACCTCGATGAGTCCGCCGCCTTCCAGTGCCCGCAACAATCTGCTGAGGTATCCCGAGTCCAGGCTCAGGCGGGCGCGCAACTCGCGGATATCGCATCCCCCCGAAGGCCCTGAGCCCTGGGTGCCGATCTCCCACAGCACCCGCGATTGCCCCAGCGGGCGGTCTCGGGCGAGGTATTCGCTCTCGAGGACGCCGATCCGTTGCGTGACGGTTCTGTTGAAGCTGCGTAGGCCGTCGACCAGGGCATCTGTCATTTACCTGACTTTAGTCAGGTAAAGCCGCGATGTCTCCGTTGTTTGACGGGTAACGGCCAATCGCGCCGCTAGAACGTACCCTCATGGGCGTGTCAGAGACCGTCTCCGATTGGGTGCCCACTGGCGCGGTGACCGTTCGGGCGCCCGGCAAGGTCAATCTGTACCTCGCCGTCGGAGATCTGCGCGAGGATGGCTATCACGAGCTGACGACCGTTTTCCATGCGGTATCGCTGGCCGATGACGTCACGGTTCGGGATGCCGACGTGCTCTCCGTCGATGTCGTCGGGCAGGGCGAGGGTGTGGTGCCCACGGACGAGCGCAACCTGGCCTGGCAGGCTGCCGAGCTCTTCGCCGATCACGTCGGCCGCGCCCCGGACGTCTCTATTTTCATCAACAAGGACATCCCGGTCGCGGGAGGTATGGCGGGCGGATCTGCCGATGCGGCCGCGGTGCTGGTCGCGATGAACGAGCTGTGGCGCGCCGGTGTGCCGCGCCGCGATCTGAATCACCTGGCCGCTCAGCTGGGCAGCGATGTGCCGTTCGCGCTGCACGGGGGAACCGCCCTGGGCACAGGCCGGGGCGAGCAGCTGGCCACTGTGTTGGCACGCAACGTCTTTCACTGGGTGTTCGCCTTCGCCGATGGCGGATTGTCCACGCCGGATGTATTCCGGGAGATTGACCGGCTGCGTGAGAACGGTGATCCGCCACGGCTTGACGAGTCCGACGAATTGCTCGGTGCACTCGCTGCCGGTGACGCGCGCCGGCTGGCGCCGCTGCTGGGTAATGAACTGCAGGCCGCCGCGGTGAGCCTCAATCCCGGTCTGCGGCGCACGCTCCGCGCCGGGGAGTCTGCGGGCGCCCTCGCCGGGATCGTGTCCGGTTCTGGCCCTACCTGTGCGTTCTTGTGCGCCTCGGCCGAGGGTGCGGTGCAGGTAGGCGCCGAGCTGGCGGGCGCCGGTGTGTGCCGGACCGTCCGGGTGGCCAGCGGGCCCGTGCACGGTGCGCAGGTCATTCGGGGCCGCAGCGACGGCTAGACACGCCGAGCAACGCGACACGCCGAACGGCCAGATCACAGTAGGTTTGGCCGTCGATTAAGAAAAGCCTAAGATGCTACGGGACCATAAGAAGGCACCCGGACTGTCACCTGAACGATATGAATCCGCTGCTAAAGGCACTGCGCGCGCCTACTACGCGTCGCGGCAGCTGTGGCGGACTATCCGATAAGGACGCGTGACTCGCCCAACAGGCCTAGGCCAGGAGGAACTGTGAGCAGGTTTACCGACGAGCTGTACGCCAACGCACTGTCCAGCTCCAAGGGCATGGTCACCGGCGAACCCGACACTCCTGTGCGCCACACCTGGAAGCAGGTACACGAGCGCGCCAAGCAGCTGGCCGGTGGTTTGGCTGCTGCGGGTGTTGGGCCTGACGATGCGATCGGCATGTTGGTGGGCATGCCCGTCGAGATCGCCCCGGCGATCCAGGCCGTATGGATGCGCGGTGCCTCGCTGACGATGCTGCACCAGCCGACCCCGCGCACCGACCTGGCGGTGTGGGCCGAGGACACCCTCAAGGTCGTCGACATGATCGGCGCGAAGGCCGTCATCGTGTCCGCGCCGTTCGACGCCGCGACTCCGGTGCTGGAGGACAAGGGTGTCATCGTCGTCCAGGTCAAGGATCTGTGGGATGCCGATCCGATCGAACCCCTCGTTGTCGACGAGGACGCCGTTGCGCTCATGCAATTAACGTCGGGGTCGACTGGTTCCCCGAAGGCAGTCAAGATCACTCACCGCAACCTGTATGCCAACGCGCACGGCATGTATGTCGCCTCCAAGTACAATCCCGAGTCCGACGTGATGGTCAGCTGGCTGCCGCTGTTCCACGATATGGGCATGGTCGGCTTCCTCACGGTGCCGATGTTCTTCGGTGCCGAGCTGGTGAAGATCACCCCGATGGACTTCATGCGCGATGTTCTGTTGTGGGGCAGGCTGATCGACAAGTACAAGGGCACGATGACGGCCGCCCCGAACTTCGCCTACTCGCTGTTGGCCAAGCGGCTGCGCAACCAGGCTAAGCCGGGCGACTTCGACCTGTCGACGCTGCGGTTCGTACTCTCCGGTGCCGAGCCGGTGGACCCGGCGGTGGTCGATGACCTGTGTGATGCCGGAAAGCCGTTCGGCTTCAAGTCCTCTGCGATGGTCCCCGCCTACGGAATGGCGGAAACTGCTCTGGCCGTGTCCTTCTCGGAGGTTGAGGCCTCCGGTCTGATTGTCGACGAGGTAGATGCCGACCTGTTGGCCGCGCTGCGTCGGGCCGTTCCCGCTACCCGCGGAAACCTCCGTCACCTGGCGACGCTGGGACCGCTGTTGCCCGGTATCGAGGCGCGTGTCATCGATGAGGACCTGAATGTGCTGCCCCCGCGCGGCGTCGGCGTGATCGAGTTGCGCGGCGAGTCGGTGACACCCGGCTACGTCACCATGGGTGGATTCCTGGCTGCGCAGGACGAAAACGGTTGGTACAACACGGGTGATCTTGGCTATCTGACTGAAAGAGGCCACGTGGTGGTCTGCGGACGCGTCAAGGACGTCATCATCATGGCGGGCCGGAATATCTATCCGACCGATATCGAGCGTGCGGCCGGTCGCGTCGAGGGTGTGCGGCCGGGTTGTGCGGTCGCCGTGCGCCTGGAGGCCGGAGTCGACCCCAAGAACCAGCGCGAGACCTTCGCGGTTGTGGTGGAGTCCAACGCATTCGAGAACGCGGACGAGGTTCGTCGGATCGAGCAGCAGGTCGCGCACGAGGTTGTGGCCGAGGTCGATGTGCGACCACGCAATGTGGTGGTGCTCGGGCCGGGCAGCATTCCGAAGACCCCGTCGGGCAAGCTGCGCCGTTCGACCTCGGTGGCCCTCGTCATCTAGGTGCTGACGCCTTCGCTTCGCGCGCCGAGCCGCTCCGCTAGCACTGCGGCTCCCTCGCCACTGAGGTGCGCGAGCATCTTTGGCCTGCCGGCCAGGACCGAGGCGAGCGCTGCGGCCGCGCCTTCGACGACCGGCCCCGAATTTCCGTGAGCCCAATGCGCATCCGTCGCACGCAGCCGGAGCCCTCGCGCGGTGAAATATGCGGGTACGAACGGATTGGGCAGCTCTACTTGGGTATTGAGCACCTTGACGAGAATCTCGGAGCGTATCGACGACGTGCGCTCAAGCGCGAACAGGATGTCGAGTTCGTGGACCACGTGATCGCCCAGTAGCAGGGTGCGTGGAAACACCTTGCCGATCCCGATGGGTTGGTCGATGAAGCCGCGATACTCGTTCAGAAGTTCTGTGGGTGCGTAATCGGCGGCCAGAGTCCTTGCCGCATAGGTGTTCTCCCGATCGAATGACCGTCGGCGGATCATGCCCGCGGTGATATCGCGCACCGACGCACTGCGCCCGACCACCAAATGCGCCAGTACTTCATGATTTGACCATTCCGTGCACAGGCTGGGCCGCAACCATTCCTCCACAGTGAGATCCTGCGCGGCGGCCAGGAACCGCAGGTCATTGCCGCGCAGGAGGTCAGCGGCCGACATGCAGGTGATCCTGAAGAAACAGGGTTTGATCGGCGAGGGCTCGTTCCAGCACCGGCGGGTGATAGATATCGAAATGGTCGGATTGGTAATGGAACTCGACACCGCGCGGTGCACGACGGGCCGCCTGCTCGGCGTATCGGGGATCCATGAGTCCCTCGTGGTCGCAGACGCACACCATCAGCGGTGCGCCGATCGCGCGCGACCGCCCCAGCGCGGTGGTGAACACCAGCGCGCAGGCATCGGCGGCCGCAATCCGATTGTCGAACTCGTGACCCGGTGGGCAGGTCGACTCCCAACCCGCCAGGGCGCCACGTGCGCTCACCAGCGCGAGGCTTCCCGGTGGCCCGACGATCGGCACGTATCGTCTCGATCGGCCGAATGCCTTGCGCAGCAGATCCTCAACGATCGGCGGTCCCAGCCGCAGCATCGACCAGAGGCTGGAGGTACGCGCGGCACCGGGCCCGTGCACGATCGGGCATTGGATGATCGCGGCGGCGAGGTCGCTGCGGGCGGCGGCCACCAGTGCGACGTGCATGGCGCCGAGACTGGTGCCCCACAGCGCGATGCGTGCATGGTCGACGTCCGGGTGGGCCTGCAGGACGGCGATGGCTGACTCGACATCGTGACGCTGGCCGCGCATCGAGAACTGCTGGCGCGGGGATCCTTCCGAGCTGCCGGTGTATCGGTAATCGAATGCCAGCGTGGCGATGCCGGCCGCCGCGAAATGCTGCTCGTACTGCGGCAACATCATGTCGTGGGTGGCCCCCAGGCCGTGCACCAGCACCATCGCGGGGTGCGGGCCGGGTCCTGCGGGGCGGGTGAGCCACCCTGTGCACCGGATGCCGCCGGAGGAGAACGTGAGGCGCTCTGTGGTTGATGTGGTCATCGCGAGGACCTTCCATAGGTACGATGTACGTGTATGGCGAGACTGCAATACGTACGATGTACTTGTCAAGGGGATGAATGAAAGCACGCTTTACCCGGGACGAAATAGCCATCACCGCGCTGGAGCTCGTGGATGCCAGGGGGCTGTCGGCGCTGAGCATGCGATCATTGGCGACGGCGCTGGGCACCGGGCCGATGACGCTCTACAACTACGTCACGGACAGAGAAGGCCTGGAAGAGTTGGTCGTGACGGCCGTGCTCGCCACGGTCGCGGCACCCGGGTCATCTGCGGATTGGCGCGCCGATGTCGAACGGATCGCCCGTGGCATCTGGATCGCGGTGGGTAAGCACCCCGCCGCCATCCCGTTGGTGCTCACGCGCCGGGTGTCCTCGCCAGCGGGGTTCGCTGTGATCGATGCGCTCATCGCCGCGTTGGGACGCGGCGGGCTCGATGGGGAAAGCCGGCTGGCGGCCTTCCGGGCGGTGTTGGGTTTTGCGCTCGGCTCCGCACAGGCCGGTTTGGGGGCCGACCCTCAGGGAGCGGCCACGCAGATTAGCGCGGTGGCTGGCGACGACTATCCGAATGTGGCGGCGCTCGCCGAGGTAGCGCAACGAACCAGCCCTACAACCGAATTCGAGCTCGGTATCGCCATGCTGCTCGATGGCATCGCGATGCGGGCGCGCTAGTCACTCAAACGGCACGGGTGGCATCCTGACCACCTGGGCGGCGTAGCTCAGTCCGGCGCCGTATCCGATGAGCAGGGCCAGGTCGCCCGGCTTGGCGGCTCCGGTCGACAGCAGGCCCTCCATGGCCAGCGGAACCGACGCGGCAGAGGTGTTGCCGGTGTGCTCGATGTCGTTGGCGATCACCGCATCTGAACGCAGATGCAGGTTCTTGGCGAGCAATTCGTTGATCCGGCTGTTGGCCTGGTGCGGCACGAAGACGTCGATATCCTCGGGGCCCACCTTGGCTGCCTCCAGGGCGCGCTGCCCCACCTTGCCCATTTCGAATGCGGCCCAACGGAATACTGAGGTTCCCTCGATGCGCAGATAGGGGCGCGGGCCCTCCGGGTCGGGCGCCGCCGCGAAGTCCATCCAGTCTATGTCCTGACGAATGGCGTTGGCCTGACTGCCGTCGCTGCCCCACACCGTGGGGCCGATGCCCTGTTCGGCGGTCTCGCCGACGACGACCGCGCCGGCCCCGTCGCCGAAGATGAAACAGTTGCCCCGATCGGTCATATCCAGTGCGGGGGAGAGCTTTTCCGAGCCGATGACCAGCACCTTGCTGGCGCTGCCACCGCGGATCATGTCGCCCGCCACGCCCACCGCGTATCCGAACCCGGCGCAGCCCGCGGACAGGTCGAACGCCGGGACACCCTGGGCTCCCAGCGCGGTGGCGACGGCCGGGGCGGATGCCGGCGTCTGCAGGTAGTGGGTGCTGGTGGCGACGATGACGGCGTCGATCTCGGCGCCGGTCAGCAGGGCGTTGGCGATGGCCTTGCGTCCGGCCTCGATGGAGAGGGTTTGGGCGGATTCGTCGTCGGCAGCGAACCGGCGGGTCTTGATACCGGTGCGGGTGTAGATCCACTCGTCCGAGGACTCGATGTGCTCGCAGATCTCTTCATTGGTGACGACGCGTTCGGGACGGTACGCGCCCAGGCTGAGCAGGCCGATCTTGTTGACGCCGGTGATCTCCGCGATGTCGGTCATGAGGAGACCATAGCGGGACCAACCGGGTGTCTAGGTCCAGGCATGTACCTGATTCTGTGCCGCCTCCAGGCCCAGGCGGATCAGGAGCTCCGTGGCATCGGCACCCTGCTCACACAGGAGGGGAACCTGTTCGGTCTCCGTCTTGGCGAAATTCTCCAGCACGAACGTGGCCGGATCCTTGCGGCCGGGAGGACGCCCGACACCCAGGCGTACCCGCAGATAGTCCTTGGTACCCAGCGACTGGGACACCGAGCGCAGCCCATTGTGGCCCCCCTCGCCGCCGCCGCGCTTGAGTCGCACCGTGCCGAAATCGAGATCCAGTTCATCGTGTATCACGATGACGTTGCCCGGGGGAACCGAAAAGAAGTGGGCCAGCGCCGCCACCTGTGGGCCGGAGGTGTTCATGAACGTGCGCGGCTTGGCCAGATTCACGGCCCGGCCGCCGAGGCGAATCGTCGTCGCCTCGGCGCCGGACTTCTTGTGCGGCTTGAATGTCGCGCCGTCCTTGGCCGCCAACAGGTCGGCAACCATGAATCCGAGGTTGTGCCGGGTCTTGGCGTAGGTCGGCCCGGGGTTGCCCAGGCCGACCACCAGCACGGCATCGTCGGATACGTCGGGCACGGACTACTCCGCCTACTCTTCCGTGGAGCCCTCGGCGGCCTCATCCGCGGCGGGAGCCTCGGCAGCACCTTCGCCGCCACCCTCGGCGTCCATCTCGTCAGCGGTCGGGGCCGCGACGACGTTGATGACCAGGGTCTCGGGATCGGAGATCAGGGTCGAGCCCTTGGGCAGCTCGATCGATCCGGCGGTGATCTGGGTGCCCGCGGCAAGGCCCTCAACCGACACGGTGAGGAACTCGGGGATCGACAGCGCCTCGGCCTCGATCTCCAGGGTGTTGGCGTCCTGGGTGACCAGGGTGCCGCTCTCGGCGTCGCCCTCGATGTGGACGTTCACCTCAACGGTGACCTTCTCGCCCTTGCGCACGACCAGCAGGTCGGCGTGTACCAGGTTGCGGCGGATGGGGTGAATCTCGATGGTCTTGGTGAGGGCCAGCTGCTCGCGCCCCTCGATGTCCAGGGTCAGGATGGCGTTGGTGCCGGTGTGGCGCAGCACGGCCGCGAAATCACGGGCCGGCAGGTTCAGGTGCTCGGGGGTGGTGCCGTGGCCGTACAGAACCGCGGGAACCAGGCCGTCGCGGCGTGCGCGGCGCGAGGCGCCCTTGCCGGTGTCCGTGCGGACGGTGACGGTGAGGTTATTGCTGGTGGGGGTGTTCTTCTTGGACATTTGGTCTACTCCTTGCGTTTCGTTAGGCACGGCGCAGGGAGGACATCCGGGGCGGAGGCCCCGATGAGTACAAGATTCCCGTCGATAACGGTGGGAAGACCCACCCTCGCCGTGACAGCCCGCTCAGAGTAGCCGAGCACGAGCCCGAAAGGCCAATCAGCTCGGGTGTCAGTGCTGGTCAAAGGGCAAAGGAAACCCCGGTGAGCTGCTCGGACAGGTCCCACAGGCCCTTCGCGCTCTCGGCGTCCTGTGCTCTGCGGCTGCGGCCCACCGGCTTGGGGTAGCCCTTGGCCTCGAACGGCCCGTCCGGCCCGATGTATGTGTCACCCGGCAAGTCCTGGGATGCGGCGTACAGCGCTGGGAGGGCGCCATGTGCGGCGTCCTGCGCGAAGAGATTGCCGGTCTTCAGGGCGATCTCGAAGAGCGGATTCCCGCTGTGCGACTGCAGCTCGGTGGCGGCCACACCCGGGTGGACGGTCAGCGCGCGGACCGATGATCCGGCCGCGCTCAGGCGGCGCTGCAATTCCTTCGTGAACAGCAGGTTGGCGAGCTTGGATGCGCCGTACGCCCCCGCGCGGGTGTACCCGCGGCGCTCGTAGTTGAGGTCGGACAGGTTGATCTTCCCGGCACGGTGGGCGACGGATGCCACCGCGATCACCCGGTCGGTGATCTTGGGCAGCAGCAGGTTGGTGAGCGCGAAGGCGCCGAGATGGTTTGTGCCGATCTGGCTTTCGAAGCCATCGGCGGTCTTGGCCTGCGGCACCATCATGATGCCGGCGTTATTCACCAGGATGTCGACGGCTTCGACGGTATCGGCGAAGGCGCGCACCGAAGCCAGGTTGGCCACGTCGACCTGTCGAACCTCGGTGCTTCCGGTGATGGTTGCTTGGGCGGCCTTGCCCTTCTCGGTGTTGCGCACGGCCATCACGACATGGGCACCTACCCGGGCCAGCTCGCGTGCGGTCTCCAGGCCGAGCCCACTGTTGGCTCCGGTGATGATGACGGTGCGGCCCTCGAATGACGGCAGTTCTGCAGCGGTCCATGTGGTCGTCGACTTGGTCACGGGAGCTGACCCTAATGGCGAAGGCCGATACCGTCGAGGTGTGACTTTTGAGGTAGACATCGACGCCTTCCTTTCGGGCCTGAGCACCCCGCCCCGCCTGCTCGGCATCGGCGAACCCACCCATGGACCGCAGGAGTTCGGGCATCTGCGCAATCGGCTGCTTCGTCACCTCGTGGCCGAGTGCGGTTTCCGGTCGGTCGCGGTGGAGAGTGACGCCGTGGCGGGGTTCGCCGTCAACCGGTATGTGACGACTGGGGAGGGGACTCTCGAGGACGTGCTCGACGCCGGGTTCAGCCACGGCTTCGGCGCCTACCCGGCCAGCCGCGAGCTGGTCGAGTGGCTGCGCGACTGGAACGTCGGCCGAGACGCCGGCGAGCAGGTGCGGTTTTACGGTTTCGACGCCACCACCGAGATGATGGCCTCACCGAGCCCGCGCGACACCCTTCTTGCGGTGCACAGATATCTGTCAACCGGTGGTGCCGCCCTGCCGTATTCGGAGGACGTGATCACCGATCTGGTGGGCGACGATGCCGCCTGGTCTCATCCGGACGCCATGATCGATGCCGCGGTTTCCATCGGACGATCGGCTCCGGCACGCCAATTGCGGCTGATCGCCGATGAACTCGTGGTCGCATTGGAGAGGTACGCCCCGGCGTTGCGTGCCTCAACCTCGCCGGAGCAGTTCTGGCAGATGCGCACTGTCGCCCGCGCGGCGGTCGGCCTGCTGCGGGCGCATTTCGCGATGGCCGACCCCGGCCCGTCCCGGATGTCCACCATGTTGGGTGTCCGGGATGCGCTCATGGCCGAGAATCTGGAGGCGATCGCCGACGCCGAGATACACAGCGGCCCAACGCTGGTGTTCGCCCACAACGGACATCTGCAGCGACATCAGACCACGGTGTCCATGGGCTCCGTGCAGTCCAGCTGGTGGTGTGCCGGAGCGCTGGTTGCCTCGGCGGGCCGCGTCCCGTATGCGGTCATCGCGAGCGATTTCGGCACCCATGAGTCCGCGGACATCGGTGTGCCGCATGCCGCCACCCTGCATGGATGGATGTGGAGCTGGGGCCCCGACCGGATCCTCTTCCCCGTCACCGAGATTCCCGGCGGATTGTCGCCCCGGCAGGACGTGCCGCCGCAGTCCGGCTGTTGCCCGGTCGATCCCGCCCACCTGGAAGGCGTGGACGCCATCGCGTTCATTCGTAGCCTTTAGCGGCCTTACCGCTTGGTGATCTTGAGGCCCTCGGTGAGGGTGGCGACATCCTTGGACAGCGCCGCGGACTGCGCCTCGGTGGTCGTCACGGTGAGCTGCACCAGGTAGTTCAGCGACCCGTCCGGGACGATGACGTCCCGGTTCCACGAGTGCACCCGTACGTTCTGGTTGTCGTAGATGCTCTCGATGGCGGCCGACGGATATCCCTGGAAGTCGTCCAGGGATGAGGTGATCTTCTGAAAGTTCTGGGTGTTCTCCGCGTCGGAGAACCCGTGTTCGGTGATTGCCTTGCGAGCATCCAAGGGGCCGTCCAGCTTGATGAGGTAGATCACCGCACTCGGTGTCCGGCCCTGATCGGCCCCGCTGGGTTTGTCGCTGATCAGGTAGGCGGGATCGAGCGAGCCCAGGTTCTCCCAGCCCTCGGGCAGCGGGACTTCGACGCGCACGTTCGCCGGACTCGCCGGGGACACCGGGACGACCGTGACGCCGACGCTTTGCAGGTAGTCGTTCATCGACAGCGGCGTGGCGGTAGGAGGTGTCGAGCTGCTCGACGCCGAGCTGCTTGGTGTTGCGCTGCCCGACGTTGGGCTAGGTGATGAAACGGCTTGTGGTTCGGGTTGTTTCGAGTCGCATCCGGCCGTCGCGAGCGCCATCAGGCACCCGGCGACCAGCGCGGCGCTACGCATTCCCGTCGAAAAGTCCTGTTACGGAGCCGTTTTCGAAAACCTCGCGGATGGTGCTGGCCAGCAGCGGCGCGATCGAGAGCACCGTCAGCTGCGGGAAGCGCTTCTCCTCGCCGATGGGCAGTGTGTTGGTGACGAGTACCTCGCGGGCGCCGCAGTTGGCCAGACGCTCGGCGGCGGGGTCGGATAGCACGCCATGGGTGGCGGCGATCACGACGTCCTTGGCTCCGGCCTCGTGGAGCAGTCCGACCGCCCCGGCGATGGTGCCACCGGTGTCGATCATGTCGTCAGTGATGACGCAGGTCTTGCCGGTGACGTCACCGACGACGCGGTTGGCCTTGACCTGGTTCGGCACTCGCGGGTCACGCGTCTTGTGGATGAAGGCCAGCGGCACACCACCGAGCGAGTCGGCCCACTTCTCGGCGACGCGCACGCGCCCGGAGTCCGGCGACACGACGACTACGTCTTCGCCGTTGCTCACGTAGTGCTCGGCGATGTATCCGCACAGCAGCGACTGGGCCCGCATGTGGTCGACCGGTCCGTCGAAGAAGCCCTGGATTTGATCGGTGTGCAGGTCCACCGTGACGATGCGATCGGCGCCGGCGGTCTTGTACAGGTCGGCCACCAGGCGGGCCGAGATCGGCTCGCGGCCGCGGTGCTTCTTGTCTTGGCGCGCATAGGGGTAGAACGGCAGGATCGCGGTGATCCGCTTGGCGCTGCCGCGCTTGAGCGCATCGATCATGATCAGCTGTTCCATCAGCCAGGTGTTCAGCGGTGCCGGATGCGATTGCAGGACAAACGCGTCGCAGCCGCGCACTGACTCCTCGAACCGCACGAAGATCTCGCCATTGGCGAAATCGCGGGCGGTCTGAGCGGTCACCTGGACATCGAGTTCCTTGGCGACCTGTTCGGCCAGTTCAGGGTGCGCGCGACCCGAGAACAGCATCAGATTCTTGCGGTTATCCGTCCAGTCGGTGCTCACGGCGCAGCTAGTCCTCTTGGGTTGGTAATTTTGGGCTTTGCAACGACGGGGCCGGGTTCCGTCCCGTCGGGGTAATCGTACGGACCTTTCCCTGGTGACTGGGAGCGGGTTGCCGGAATTTGAACGCGATATGGCCAAACCCGGCATTCGCCGGGCGTGAGCAGCGGTGTTCACACCCGGCGATCAGGAATTCCTGGACGCCTCCTCGGCGGCCTTGGCGGCGTCGCTTCCCGGGCGCTTCTGCGCCACCCAGCCTTCGATGTTGCGCTGCGGACCGGCCGACACCGCCAGCGCACCCGGCGGCACATCCTCGCGGATGACTGTTCCGGCGCCGGTGTACGCCCCGTCGCCGACGGTCACCGGGGCCACGAACATGGTGTCCGAACCGGTCTTCACATGCGAGCCAATCACGGTGCGCCGCTTCGTTTCTCCGTCATAGTTGACGAATACGCTGGATGCTCCGATGTTGCTGTGCTCACCGATGTCGGCATCGCCCACATAGGTCAGATGCGGCACCTTGGTGCCGCGGCCCACGGTGGAATTCTTGACCTCCACAAACGCGCCCAGCTTGGCGCTCTCGCCCGTCACTGTGCCCGGCCGCAGGTACGTGAACGGCCCAATGACCGATCGCGCGCCGATCGTGGACCCCTGGCCATGGGTGCGGATGACTGTCGCCGAGTCGCCGACCGTGACGTCGATGAGCGTGGTGTCGGGGCCGATGTGGCAGTGGCTGCCGATGACGGTCTGCGAGTGCAGTTGGGTGCCGGGCGCGATGGTCGCGTCTTGACCGATTCGGACATCGACGTCGATCCAGGTGCTGGAGGGGTCGACGATAGTGACCCCGGCGCGCTGGTGGAAGCGGATGATTCGCCGATTTAGCTCGGCGCCCAGTTCGGAGAGCTGTACGCGATCGTTGACGCCGGCCACCAGTGCGCTGTCGTCAACATGGTTGGCGTGCACCACTTTTCCGCTCTGGCGGATGATCGACACGGCATCGGTGAGATACAGCTCGTGTTGCGCGTTGTTGGAGCGCAGCTGAGACAGCGCGGCATGCAGCGGCCCGATGTCGAAGGCGTAGACCCCGGCGTTGACCTCACCGATGGCGCGTTGGCTGTCGGTGGCATCGGTCTGTTCGACGATCGCGATGACCTCGCGGTCCTGTGTGCGCAGGATGCGTCCGTAACCGGTGGGATCGGCCAGGGTGGTGGTCAGCAGGGTGGCGGCGGCGGGTTCGGATGTGTGCCGGCTGATCAGCCCCGCGAGGGTCTCGCCGTCGAGCAGCGGGATATCGCCGGACGTGACGACGACGGTGCCGGTGAAGTCCGCGGGTAGCGCCTGCAGACCGCACGCCACGGCGTGCCCGGTGCCGAGCTGCTGTTCCTGCACGGCGACGCCGATCCTGCGGTGCAGCGACTCGGCGAGGATCTCCACGGCGGTGGCAATGCGTTCACGGTCGTGTCCCAGCACGATCACCAAGTGGTCGGGATTGACGCTGGCCGCGGCGTGCACCGAGTGCGCCAGCATCGAGCGGCCGCCGAGGGTATGCAGCACCTTGGGGATGTCCGAACACATACGAGTACCGGCACCCGCGGCCAGCACGATTACTGCGGTCCCAGCGGAATTGCCTGGCATTTCCTACTCCCTACTGCTCCGTCGCCAGGACTCGAACCTGAACTATCTGAACCAAAATCAGAGGTGCTGCCGATTACACCACGACGGACTGTTACAGAATGAAGACTGTAGTCGACCAAGGAGCGAGGCTTGCCCGAGCGACATTAGGTCCACAAGCTCGGTTATGCGACCGAGGAAAGTGATGGCACATGGCGGTACCTAGTAGGCCGGATGGCCCCGGGCGGACTCCTCGCGTCCGGATGGCCGGCACTGAGCGCCGCCGCCAGCTGATCGATGTCGCGCGGTCGTTGTTCGCCGAACGCGGGTATGAGGCCACTTCTATTGAGGAGATCGCGCAACGCGCCGGGGTGTCCAAACCGGTCGTTTACGAGCATTTCGGTGGCAAGGAGGGTCTTTACGCCGTTGTGGTGGATCGTGAGATGTCGGTGCTGCTCGACGGCATCACCTCGTCGTTGACGAGTTATCGCTCACGGGTGCGGCTGGAGCAGGTGGCGTTGGCCCTGTTGAGCTACATCGAGGACCGCACCGACGGGTTCCGGATCCTGATCCGGGACTCACCGCCCGGGGTGAGCTCGGGGACGTATTCGAGTCTGCTCAACGACGCGGTCAGCCAGGTGTCGAGCATCCTGGCGGGCGATTTCCAGCGCCGTGGCCTGGACGCCGAGATGGCACCGCTCTACGCGCAGGCGCTGGTGGGTCAGGTGTCGATGACGGCCCAGTGGTGGCTCGATGCCCGGGAGCCCAAGAAGGAAGTGGTGGCGGCGCACATCGTCAACCTGTGCTGGCATGGCCTGAAGCATCTGGAAGCAGATCCGCAGCTACATGAGGAATGACCCGTCAGGCAGGAACATCTGCGCGCTCCGCACCGTTTGACCTAACGAGTGGTTCGGATGGGAGGTGGTCGGTCGTGACAGGGATTCGCCTCGTTCTTGGCGTCGCGGCTGCCCTCGCGGTGGCCGTGATGGGTGCTCCCACTGCGGCCGCGGACAACTGCAGTGGCCCACTGACCGCACGGGTATGTGTGAAGCCGGGCAACGCCGAGTTGCATTCCACGCCGAACCGGGAGTTCATCCCGGACGTTCCGCAGGCATCGCCGTGGCTCGTCGTCGGGGGTACCGGCTCGGGTATCTGGATCCCGTGACGGAACCGGTGACCGGGCCGAACCAGTGCGTGACATGCGTCGATCACCTAGAATTTAACGTGTTGGGGTTGACCACAGGATGAGGTGTTTGTCATGACGTCAGTAGTTGTGCGATGGGCAGTGATCGGGGCTGCCGCGGCCGCGTTGGGCGCCTTGCCTGTGTCGCTGGCCTCCGTTGCTGCGGCCGATCCGCAGTGTGCGGACCCGGCAATGTGTCAATCCGAGCCGGCCAACCCGGAGAATTGCAACGGGGGACCCGACGACATGGTGTGCACCCGTGCGGGGGACGCGGAACTGCACTCGTCGCCGAACCCGGCAGACATCCCACCGGTACCGCAGGCCGAGACTCCACCCTGGATGGTTTTCGGTAACCCCGGTATGGGCGGCCACTGACCGGTAGCCACCGGAACAACACCCCTTGATAGTTGCTTTCGGATCCTAATGAGTCTAGCGTTGACTTGTTAGCGAATCTAAGCATTAAAGGGGTGTTGTTCCATGCCTGGCCTTCGATACGCCGTGGCGGTGGTAGCGACAGGTCTACTTGCGGCGGTTCCTGTTGGCATTGAGGCGACGAGTCCGACGGGCGTGGCCTTTGGCGGCCATGGGCACTGCACGCAGCCTCGGACGGGTTCCGAGGTGTGCATAACGCCGGGTGATGCCGAGCTGCGGTCGTGGCCGGACCCGGCCGATCTGCCGACGCCTCCCGACGTCCCGGTGCGTCCCGACAACCTCTGAATGGCTGCCAGGGAACGCGCGTGCGTAATTCTGGCCGATAGGTTCGGAAAAGCTGTGAACTAGCTGTATGACGTGCGAAAAGCGCCTAAAGTCAAACCCTGGGGTTGATGGATAGGCGAGGTGTGTGTCATGACGTCAATACTGATGCGATGGGTGGTGGCAGCCGCGGCGGCGTCAGCGCTGGTCGTCATGCCCGCGGTACTGGCCCCGGCGGCGGGGGCAGAGCAGCCGTGCGCGGATCCGGCCATGTGCCAGGCGCCGACCCCTGCGGCTCCGGTGCACGAGGACGCCGAATTGCACTCGAAGCCAAATCCGGCGGACATCCCGCAGGCTCCCCAAAGCGGCATGCCGCCCTGGCAGATGATCAATGCTCCCGGAGAGGCGCGCAATCACCCCTGAGCCGTGGCGTGGTTGGCAGTTCGCTGTGAACTGACTGGGAAAATGCCGGTCCGATGGCAACGTGAGGCAGGCGGACCTATCGTCTTCTCATGATGTTTGTGCCGGTACGGCGTGCGGCGCTGCTGGTGGCGGTGGGTATCACCATCGGTACGCCGTTGGCTTTGGGCGTATCTCACGCCGATCCCCCGTGTGCGCCGGGTGCGGCCGCCTGCGCGCTGCCGACAGCGGTCGTTCCGCCGGCCGGAGCGCACGAAAAGTGCAGTGCGCCAAAACCGGGTGAGGAGGTCTGCTCCGAGCCCGGTGACGCCGAGCTCCACTCAACCCCTACGGCCCACATCCCGGCGCCGCCCCTGACGGTTGCCCCGACCAAGAGCGGCGCCGCGCTGTAGACGGACGAGCGTGAGGGCCGTTGTTGCCCTAATGCGCGCCGCAGTCCCGTGACAGCAGATCGGCGATGGTCTCGCGGCGTACCAGCTCACGCACCCGTCCATCGCGGACCGCGAGCACCGGGGGACGTCCGACCAGGTTGTAGGACGAGGCCATGCTGTGGTTGTACGCACCGGTGCAGGCCACGGCCAGCACGTCGCCGGGGCGTACATCCGAGGGCAGGCTGACATCGCGGGCGATCTCGTCGCCGGATTCGCAGTGCCGCCCGGCCACGGTCACCAGCTGCGGCGGCGCAGACGGATGCCGATTAGCCAGAGCCACACTGTATTTCGCGTCGTACAGCGACACGCGGGGGTTGTCGCTCATGCCGCCGTCGACGGCCACGAAGGTGCGTCCGCCGGGCTGGGTCTTGACCGACACCACCCGGTACAGCGTCACTCCCGCGCGCGCGGAGATGGCGCGACCGGGCTCCACCACGATGCGCGGGCGTGGGAAACGCTCAGCCGCGCAGGCGGCGTCGAGGGCGTCGTCGATGAAATCGGCCAGTTCGGCCAGGTCGAGTTCGGGATCACCCGAGCGGTGGGGCACACCGTGGCCGCCACCGATATTGAGTTCACTCAGGATCACGCCGTGTTTGGCGCGGATGTCGGCCATCGCGGCGATCATGCGGCGGATGGTCTCGCCGTAGAGCGCGGAGTCGGTGACCTGTGAGCCGATATGGCAGTGCAGGCCCACCAGGTTCAACAGGGGTTGGTCAAGAACGCGGCGGGCGGCCTCGGTGGCATGCCCGCCACTTAAGGGAAACCCGAACTTCTGGTCGGTGACACCCGTCGTCACCGCGGCATGGCCGTGGATGTCGATATCGGGGGTGACCCGCACCAGCACTCGCTGGCGCTTGGACAACCGGGTCGCCAGGAACATGATCTCGGTATAGGAGTCCACCACGATCCGGCCCACACCCACCGCGGCCGCGTCACTGAGTTCATCAGGGGTCTTGGCGTTGCCGTGCATGATGATTCGTTCCGGATCGAAACCGCCCGCGAGTGCGGTCGCCAACTCGCCGGAGGAGCAGACGTCCAGCGACAGGCCCTCTTGCGCCACCCAGCGCGCGATGTCGGCCGTCAGCAGTGCCTTGCTGGCATAGGCGACCTCGATCTCGCGCAGGGTACTGCGATAGCGACGGGCGCGGTAGCGGAAGTCCTCCTCGTCGAGTACGTACGCGGGGGTGCGGAATTGGTCGGCGATTTCCGAGAGTGCCGTCTCTCCGACGCACATCCGGCCCTGCTCGTCCAGGTGTGTGGTGACCGGCCATACGGCCGGGTCGACGCGTGGGCGCGCCACGTTATGTAAGGACGGCAGGAGGTCCAGAAGTGTCATGTATCCACCGTGCGCCTGTGGTGATCGGATGCGGAGTTTCTTGACGTGGCCTTGACGGAGATGGGCCCGATATTGGCGAGATCTGGGCACCGTAGAATGAGCAGACCATGACTGTGACTGCCCCGCCTCTCGCCGGGGTGATCCGGACAGCCTTGCGGGATCCCGCATTCGATGTTCTTGCCCCGGCCATCGCCGCCAAGACCGGCCTTGATCTGACGGCACCGTCGTGTGCCCGCGCATTCGTCGTGACCGGTATTGCCGACGCGAGTGCTGCGCCCGTCTTGGTTGTGACGGCCACCACGAGGGAGGCGCAAGACCTCGCCGCCGAGCTGCGCGACGTATACGGCGATGCGGTGACGCTGCTCCCGTCCTGGGAGACGCTTCCGCATGAGCGGTTGTCGCCCGGAGTCGACACCGTGGGTGCGCGGCTGCAGGTGCTGCACCGGCTTGCGCATCCGGAGGATTCCCGGATGGGGCCACCGCTGCGGGTCGTGGTCACCACGATTCGTTCGCTGCTGCAGCCAATGTCTCCCGGGTTGTTCGATCTTGAGCCCGTGGAGCTCACGGTCGGTGCCGAATCGGAATTCGATGGGCTGATCGCCCGCCTGGCCGAGCTCGCGTACACCCGGGTGGACATGGTGGCGGGCCGTGGTGAGTTCGCGGTGCGCGGCGGCATTCTCGACGTCTTCAGTCCCACCGCAGACCATCCGGTGCGCGTCGAATTCTGGGGCGACGAGGTCAGCGAGATGCGCTACTTCTCGGTCGCCGACCAGCGATCGATCCCCGAGCTGGAGGTCACCTCCGTGCTCGCGATGCCCTGTCGGGAACTGCTACTCACCGCGCAGGTGCGTGCCAGAGCCGCCGAACTCGCCGCGGTGGCGAGCGCCTCCGCGGAGGTGCCCGATGAGCACCGGATCGGGACCGGAGTGGGGGAGATGCTGGCCAAGCTGGCGGACGGCATCTGCGTTGACGGGATGGAATCGCTGCTGCCCGTGCTGCATTCGGGTGAGCTCACCATGCTGGTCGACCATCTGCCCGATAACGCTCCCGTGTTGGTCTGCGATCCCGAGAAGGTCCGCACCCGGTCGGCCGACTTGGAGCGCACCGGCCGTGAGTTCCTGGAGGCCTCCTGGTCGGTCGCCGCGATAGGCGCAGATGCGCCGATCGATATTGCCGCGCTGGCCGACTCGGGGTTTAGAGAGCTTGATGACGTCAGGCACACCGCCGATGGGGCCGGACATCCGTGGTGGTCGCTGAGCCCGCTGAGTATGGGTGACGACAAGTCCATTGAGCTTGCGGTGCGCCAGTCGCCATCCTCACGCGGTCACAAGGAGGGCGCCGCGGAGATTTTCGCGATGCTGCGCGCCCACGTGATGACGGGTGGACGGGCGGCCGTGGTAGCCGCCGGCGCGGGCACCACCCACCGGATTATCGAGCAGCTGGCCGAAACGGAAACGCCTGCAACACTGCTGGAGCCCGGAGCCGAGCCCGCCGAGGGAGTGGTCGGAGTCCTGCGCGGTCACCTCACCGATGGTGCGGTGCTGCCGGGGGCCAACCTCGTCATCGTCACCGAGACCGACCTCACCGGCAGTCGGGTGGCGGCCACCGATGGCAAGCGGTTACCGGCCAAGCGCCGCAACCAGGTTGACCCGCTCGCCCTCAGCGCCGGCGATCTCGTGGTGCACGATCAGCACGGCATCGGGCGATTCGTCGAGATGGTGGAACGCACCGTCGGCGGAGCCCGCCGGGAGTATCTGGTGCTGGAGTACGCGTCGAGTAAGCGCGGAGCCGCCGCCGGTGGGCAGAGCGATCGCCTGTATGTACCGATGGATTCCCTCGATCAACTGTCCCGGTACGTGGGTGGCGAGTCGCCCGGCCTGAGCAAGCTCGGGGGTAGTGACTGGACCAACACGAAGACCAAGGCGCGCAAGGCTGTTCGCGAGATCGCCGGTGAGCTTGTCGCGTTGTACGCGGCGCGTCAGGCCGCGCCCGGGCACGCCTTCGCGCCGGACACTCCATGGCAGCGGGAGATGGAAGACGCCTTCGGCTTCGTCGAGACCGTCGATCAGCTGACTGCCATCACCGAGGTGAAATCCGATATGGAGAAACCGGTCCCGATGGACCGGGTGGTGTGCGGCGACGTGGGCTACGGCAAAACCGAGATCGCGGTGCGGGCGGCGTTCAAGGCCGTCCAGGACGGTAAGCAGGTCGCGGTGCTGGTGCCCACGACACTGCTGGCCGACCAGCACCTGCAGACCTTCACCGATCGCACCGCGGGATTCCCGGTGAAGGTGGCGGGCCTGTCCCGATTCACCGATCCGGCCACCTCGAAGCTGGTCATCGAGGGAATGGCCGACGGCTCAGTCGATATCGTGATTGGCACCCATCGTCTGCTGCAGACGGCTGTGCGGTGGAAGGACCTCGGTCTGGTGATCGTCGACGAGGAGCAGCGCTTCGGCGTCGAACACAAGGAACACATCAAGGCGCTGCGCACCCATGTGGACGTTCTCACCATGAGCGCCACCCCGATCCCGCGAACACTGGAGATGAGCCTGGCCGGCATCCGGGAGATGTCGACCATCCTCACGCCACCGGAGGAGCGGTACCCTGTCTTGACGTACGTGGGCCCGCACGACGACAAGCAGGTGGCGGCGGCATTGCGCCGTGAGCTGTTGCGCGACGGACAGGCGTTCTACGTGCACAACCGGGTGAGCACCATCGACAGGGCCGCCGCCCGGCTACGTGAGCTGGTACCGGAAGCCAGAGTTGTTGTGGCGCATGGTCAAATGCCCGAGGAATTGCTGGAGCGAACCGTCGAGGGGTTCTGGAACCGGGAGTACGACATCCTGGTGTGCACCACCATCATCGAGACCGGGCTGGACATCTCCAACGCCAACACACTGATCGTGGAGCGGGCCGATATCTTCGGACTGTCGCAACTGCATCAGCTGCGTGGTCGCGTCGGCCGCAGCCGGGAACGTGGGTATGCGTACTTCTTGTATTCGCCCGAGGTGCCGCTGACGGAGACCGCGTACGACAGGCTCTCGACCATCGCGCAGAACAACGATCTGGGTGCCGGTATGGCCGTCGCCATGAAGGATCTGGAAATTCGTGGCGCGGGCAACGTGCTCGGCGTCGAGCAATCCGGTCACGTCGCCGGGGTCGGTTTCGATCTCTACGTCCGGCTTGTCGGCGAGGCTGTCGAGGCATACCGCGCGGCCGCCGACGGGAAGACGGTGCAGACCGCGGAGGAGCCCAAGGAGGTGCGTATCGATCTTCCGGTTGACGCGCATCTGCCCACGGACTACATCGGCAGCGATCGGTTGCGTCTCGAGGCGTACCGCAGGCTGGCGGCGGCCGGGGACGCCGCGCAGATCAATGCGGCGGTGGAAGAGCTGATAGACCGTTACGGGCCGCTGCCGCTTCCCGTGCAGCGATTGGTCGCCGTGGCCTCGCTGCGGTTGCTGTGCCGCGAGATGGAAATCACCGATCTTTCGGTGGCCGGCACCAATATCCGAATACAGCCGCTCCCCCTGCTGGATTCGGCGCAATTGAGGCTCAAACGTTTACACCCGGCGGCTCAATATCGTGCGACGACTTCCGTTGTCCAGGTTCCTATTCCGCGTGCCGGCGACGGGGGTGTGGGCTCGGAGCGAATCCGTGACCTGGAGCTCGTGCATATGATTGTTGATCTGCTGCTGGCATTGTCGGGGCGTCCCGCGGGCAGTGTTGATATAACACGAGTGGAGGTGAGCAAATGACCGTCATCCTTGTGGACCCGCGCCATCCGTCGATGGTCCCGGTCGAGGCGGTTGGTTTGCTCGCCGGCGATCTGCAGTACACCGAGGAGCTCCCGGTCCGGCTGGCGTGGACGCTGTCGACCGCGCGTCCGGTGTACATCGGGGAGGATGCCCCCGCGTTGTTGTCCTCGGATCGCGATCATCCGGAGGTGAAGGCGCGAATCGAGGCAGGGGCCAAGGTCATCGCGCCGCCGGTGCGACAGGGCGAGAAGCTCATCGACGCGGTGGCGGTGATGGACCGGCTGCGGACCAACGGTCCGTGGGAGAGCACCCAGACCCACGACTCCCTGCGCCGGTATTTACTCGAAGAGACCTACGAGCTGTTCGATGCGGTGCGCACCGGTGACGTGGACGAGCTTCGTGAAGAGCTGGGAGATGTGCTGCTTCAGGTGCTCTTCCACGCCCGCATCGCGGAAGACGCCCCGGAGCATCCGTTCAACATCGACGATGTCGCCGAGGCGCTGCTGAACAAGTTGGGTAACCGCATTCCGGTAATACTCGGTGCCGGTGGGGATTCCAGCTCGATCTCGCTGGAAGAGCAACTGGCGCAATGGGAAGAGCGCAAGTCGCAGGAAAAGGATCGCGACTCGTGCCTGGACGGTGTGTCTAGCAGCCAGCCCGCGCTCGCGCTCACCCAGAAGGTGCTGGGCAGGGTGACGGCCGCGGGGCTGCCCAAGGAGTTGATCCCGGCACAGCTGCTGTCGGTGACCATTGAACTCGAGGGCGACGCCGAGAACCAGTTGCGTGCAGATGTTTTGGAGTTCATGGACACCGTGCGCCGCACCGAGAGAGCCATTCTGGCCGGGCGGCGCGGTGAGGATGTGGCCGCAGGGTTGGCCAGCACGGACCTGCGCGGTGTGGACGGCGAGGAGTGGCGCGAACATTGGCTGCTGAGTCCGGTTGAGGCGTCTGCCGACGACGCCGACGCAGAGTCGGTCTAGACCTAGACGGTAGCTACGTTCGCGCCGGGCGGGCCTTTGTGCCCGGCTTCGAGGGACTATGGTCCGCACAGCATTTGCACAGCATTTGCACAGCATTTAGGTACGCCATACCTTATCTATGTGGTCTTATCGGATGCGGTTCCCAATCTGCTTATAGGCCTGAGGGAGGGGCTGGAGGCGGGACTTGTGGTGAGCATTCTGCTTGCCGCTGTCCATCGTTCACCGCTGGCGGCCGACGGGCGCCGGGCCACCGCACCGGTATGGCTGGGCGTGCTCGGTGCACTCTCCGTGTCGGCCAGCTTCGCGGCGGTACTCAACTCCACGACCAGCTCGCTCGGTGCACATGGCCAGGACGTGGTGGGCGGCGTACTCAGCATCCTCGCCGTCGGATTGGTCACCGCGATGATCTTCTGGATGTCGCGCACCGCCGCCAGCCTGTCCGGCGAGCTGTCCGGGAAGGTTGAGCACGCCCTCATCCTCGGTGCGGGTGCGCTGGCCCTGACGGCGTTTTTGGCTGTTGCCCGCGAGGGACTGGAGACAACGCTGTTCTTCTGGACCGCGGCCAAGGCGGCGGGGGAGACCACCGGACCGGTGATCGGCGGCGCGATCGGGCTGGCGATCGCGGTGGCGCTGTGCTGGCTGCTGTATCGCCGCGCGGTCAAGCTCAACCTCAAGGTGTTCTTCACGCGTACGGCCGTGGTGCTCATCGTGATCGCCGCGGGCATCCTTGCGTATGGCATCGGCGACCTGCAGACCGCGGGGTGGCTGCCCGGGCGGACCTGGTACGCATTCGATCTGAGCCAACACATTTCAGCGGACTCCTGGTGGGTCACCATTGTCACGGGTATCACTCAGCTCACCCCGCGGATGACCGTGCTGCAGGTGGTGGCGTGGGCTGGGTACCTGATATTGGCGATACCCCCGTTCTTACGGGTGTCACGCGAAAACCATTCGCCCAGGGGCGCGCTGGAGACGGACGGGCAACCGTCGGCCTTCGCCCGGCTGATTGGACAGCGTCCGCTCGCGGTTGTCGCGGCCATCGTGGTGGTGCCCGTACTCGCCGCGGCCGCGGCGATCGCGATTCTGCCGTCCGCCAATCGTGACGCCGGTACGCAGGTGACGGTGACTGCCACGGGGTGTGCGGAGGACTGGAAGTCCGCTGGCACTGGAGTGCAGACATTCTCTGTCGTGAACAAGTCGGGTAAGACCGGTGAGATCAACCTGGTGGATGGCAACAACGGCGTGGTGGCCGAGATCGAAACTCTCGGGCCGTCGACCAGCTCCACGATCACCGCAACGCTCTCTGACGGGACGTACACGTTCGCGTGTCTGATGGCCGGAGAGCCGGTCAGGTACTCCGCGGCCCTGCAGGTCAGCGGGAAGGCCCTCCCTGGTGCGCCCAGGCCTGTCGTCAGGGTGACCGAGGACGACCTCAAGCCGCCGATGGAGGCCTACCAGCGTTACGCCGACAACCTTTTGGTTGCACTGGGCACCCAGGCGCGGGCACTTCGTGCCGGCCTTGCCGCGGGAAACGTCGAGGCGGCTAAGAAGGATTGGGTGCCGGCGATTCTGACCTGGAATCGGATCGGTGCGGCGTACGGCAGTTTCAAGGACTATGGGGACGCCATCGCCGGGCTGCCGCATGGGCTCCCGGACGGAGTGAATGATCCCGACTTCAAAGGCTTGCGCCGCCTGGAGTACGGGCTGTGGCACGGGCAGCCCGCGTCGGTGTTGGTGCCGGTGACAGAGGAATTGGTGTCTACTATCGACACGCTGCGCGCGCATCTAGCCGACGTGATGACCGAACCGGCCGATCAGACAAAGCGTCCACACGAAATCCTCGAGGACACCTTGCGATTCCAGCTGATGGGTTACACGAACCAGGGGGCGGGGACCGAGTATCCGGAGGCGGCGGCCGCGATCGAAGCCACCCGAGCGGTACTGGGTCAGTTCTCCGCGCTGATCACTGCGCGTGATCCAAAACTGTTGGGAGAAATCAATTCCCAGCTAGAGATTCTTGACGCAGCACTCAAGGCAACGCAGCAAGGGGGTCGCTGGCGACCGCTTGACCAGGTGCCGCTGGCCGGCCGCCAGGCGGTGGATGCCGCGCTAGGGCACGTGCTTGAGACGCTTGCCTCGGTACCGCTGCTCATCGAACTCCCGCCGAGCCGTTGACCAAGGAGCCGCGCAATATGGATGTCAACCGCAGGAACTTCCTACGCGGCGCTGCCATCGGTGCCGCCGGCACCGCGGTAACGGGTGCGGTGATCGTCAAGGGTGCCGAAGTCGACGCGAACGCGGCCGCGGTAGCCGTGCCCCCGAATCGATACCCCTTCCACGGGCCCAGGCAATCGGGAATCCTCACCCCGGTTCCCGCCGAGAAGCAGAATTTCGCCTGCCACGTGGCCTTCGACGTGACATCGAAGGACAGGGATGCGCTGGCTGGTGCCTTCAGGAAGCTGACCGAGCGTGCGCGGTTCCTGTGTACCGGTGGCACCCCGCCCGAGCTGGGGGTGGGGCAACCGCCCGCGGACAGCGAGGTGGTCGGGCCTGTGGTCGAGCCCGATGGCCTGACGGTAACGGTGGCCGTTGGGCCGAGCCTGTTCGATACCAGATTCGGCCTGGCCGACCGTAAGCCCGCCAAGCTCAAACCAATGACGGTGTTCCCCAATGATTTTCCCGAGGCGGCGTGGTCACACGGCGATCTGTTGGTTCAGCTGTGCGCCCACAATCCCGATACGGTGCATCACGCGCTGCGCGACATCACCCGTGCGGTGCGCGGCGATCTGCAGATGCGTTGGCGGATTGAGGGGTACAACTCGCCGCCGCGTCCGTCGGGAACGGGCCGCAATCTGTTGGGCTTCAAGGACGGCACCGCCAACCCGGTGTCCGACGATGCCGAGAAGCTGATCTGGGTGAGCCAGGGTGAGCCGGCCTGGACGACGGATGGCACCTACCTGGTGGTGCGCCTCATCCGGATGCTCGTGGAGTTCTGGGACCGTGTCTCCATCAATGAACAGGAGCGGATGTTCGGCCGCCGGCGCGATAGCGGCGCACCGCTGGACGGGAACAACGAATTCGACACCCCCAACTACGCGACTGATCCCGAAGGTCAGACCATTCCTCTCGATGCGCATATCCGGCTGGCCAATCCGCGCACCACGGAGACAGACAGCCAGCGGCTGGTGCGGCGCTCCTATAACTACGACCTGGGCGTGGATCTGAACGGGAACATGCAGTCGGGCCATGTGTTCGTCTGCTTCCAGCAAGATCTGGAGCGCCAGTTTGAAACCGTGCAGAACCGGTTGAACGACGAGCCTCTCGTCGACTACGTACAGCCATTCGGTGGCGGGTACTTCTTCGCGCTGCCCGGTGTTACCGATGAGAACGACTGGTACGGAAGGGCCTTGCTCTGCTAGCCGAAGAGCTCCTGACCCCAATACTCCTTGGGGCCCAGTCCCGGCGGGCAGGCGAAGATGGCCGACCCGGTGTGCAGGATGTATTCGTTGAGGGCGTCCTCGGTGGCCAGCTTGCGCTGCATCGGGATGAACTGGGTCTGTGGATTGCGCACGAAGGCGATGAAGAACAGCCCCGCATCCAGATGTCCGAAGCCGTCCGATCCATCGGTGAAGTTGTAACCGCGGCGCAAGATCTCGATACCGCCCAACTCTTCGGCGGAAGCCAGTCGCACGTGCGCGTCCACATCAAGCAGCGGTTCCCCGTCGGACTTCTTACCGTTGAAGTCGATGGCGGCGAACTCGTCGGCCTGACCGATGGGAGCACCGGATCCCTTGGCACGCCCGATGACTCGTTCCTGCTCGGTGAGTACGGTGCGGTCCCAGCTCTCGATCAGCATCCGGATGCGCCGTGCCACCAGGTAGGTGCCGCCCGTCATCCATGCGGGGTTGTCGCCCTTGGCCACCCAGACACTGGTGTCGACCTTTCCGGTGTCTTCGGCCTTGATATTGCGGGTTCCGTCCTTGAACCCGAACAGGTTTCGCGGCGTCATCTGCGACCGGCTGGTCGAGGAGGTGCGGCCGAATCCGAGCTGCGACCACTTGACCGCGACGGTTCCGAAGCCCACCCGTGCCAGGTTGCGGATGGCATGCACCGCGACTTGCGGGTCGTCGGCACAGGCCTGAATACAGATATCGCCGCCGCATCGGGCGGGGTCCAGCTTCTCGTTACGGAACTTGGGCAGCTCCTGCAACGGGGGCGGCAACTTGTCGGCGATGCCGAATCGGTCCACCCCGTCCTTGCGGAAGAATGACGGCCCGAACCCGATCGTCAGGGTCAGCGCGGAGGCGGCCAGGTCCAGCGCCTCGCCCGTATCCGTTGGTGGGGCATAGGGATTGCCGTCTACCGCACCGCCGGGTGTGGTCTCTTGGCCCTGAGACATCCGTTCGGCCATGTCGGTCCACTGGCGCAGCATGGCCTGCACCTCGCCGCGGGTGGCGTTGGGCATCACGTCGAAGGCGCAGAAATGCATTCTGTCCTGTGCCGGAGTGGTGATTCCGGCCTGGTGATCGCCCCGGAACGGGACCCTGACGTTGACCGGCCCGATGCTGGCCGCGCTCGCGCGACCGCCCAACACGCCCGCGCCCGCGGCCCCGGCGACGGCGGCGGTGACCCCCGCCGCGCCTAGCAGCTTGCGGCGGTTGAAACCACTACCGTCCGGCGATGACACCTTGCACCTCGCTGACCTCCTTGGATAACGCGTCGATGGCGTGCGCCAGCTCGATGCGCTGATCCTGCGGCACGGTGTCGTACAAGACGAATCCGTCACCCTTGCGGTACTTGCCCAGTAGCGTGTCGACTTCCTTGAACCGCTTGTCGATCGCCTGCCCCAGTTCGGGCTTGCGCTCATCGAGGATCGGTCGCACGGTAGCGATCGCGTTCTGCGAGCCGTCGACGTTGGCCTGGAAGTCCCACAGGTCGGTGTGGCTGAACGTCTCTTCCTCACCGGAGATCTTCGTCCTGGCCACCTCGTCGAGCAGAGTCTGTGCTCCGCCCGCGATCTTGGTGGTGTTGATGTCGAAGTCCTTGGCGCGCACGCCGTCCGAGAGCTCCTTGATGTCTTTGAGCAGCTGATCGGCGATGGCGTCGGTGTCCGGCTGCAGGCCCGTCACCCACAGATCCTTCTCCAATCGGTGATAGCCGGTCCACTTCTCGCCGGGCTGAAGATCGGCCTCGCGCAAGTCGATTCGTGGGTCCAGGTCATTGGGGAAGGCCTCGGCGACCGGCTCGATCCGCTCGTAGTACACCCGGCTGGTCGGATACTGCGCCTTGGCGGAGGCGATGTCCTTAGCCTTGACCGCGTCGACGAACTTGGTGGCGGATTCACTGAGGGCGTCCACCTGGCTGATCACGTAGCTGCGGTAGCGGTCGGTGGCATCCTTGAACTTGCCCTCGGCGTCCAGCTTCACCGCGGCCCCGGTGATCTTGAAGTCGCCGCGGATGCCGTCACCGATCATGCCCGGCTTGCACGCGGTCTGATATGTACCTGGCTCGGTGAACTGCACGATGAGCTTGCGGTTGATGCCCGAGCCGATGTTCTCGACCTCACCGAGCGCGCGGTCGCCCTTGTCGTAGACGTAGAACTCGGTGACCTTCGACCCGTTATTGGTCACCTGGAAAGTGACTGGGCCCGTGGTGGCCTCGGTCTTGGAGACCTCGCAGCTGGTATCGGTGGCGGTCACGGTGATCTCCTGACCGGCGCCGGCAGCACCGCCCTGCGCGGGCTCCTTAGGGGTGCAGGCCGCCAGGGTTGTACCGGTGGCCACCGCAAGTGCGGTGGACGCAAAGGCGAGCGACAGTCTCATCCAGCGGTCCTCTCGGGTTGGGGTTCAGTGGTGTTGATTTCTTGGGGCTTTTCTTTGGGCGGCAAGGCCACCGGGCGCAGGAACAGACCGAGCACGATCACCAGATAGATGATCCAGCCCGTGAGTTGTAGCACCGTCGGGGTCGGTGTCACGTTGAAGATCCCGCGTAGCAGTTCGCCGTACCAGGCGCTCCAGTCGAACCAGCCGGTGATGTCAAAGGCTTTGTGGGACAGACCCGGAAGCCATCCGACCGTCTGCAGGGCGCCGATGCCATAGGACAGGATGCCGGCGGCCACAACTACCAGAAAGGCGCCGGTGTACTTGAAGAACTTGCTCAGGTTGATCTTGATCGCACCGCGGTACATGCCGTAGGACAATGCGGCCGCCACGGCGACCCCGGTAACGAGTCCGGCTAGGGGCCAGGCGGTTCCGGCCTTGGCGTACCCGACCATGAACAGTGCGGTCTCGACACCCTCACGGCCGACTGACAGGAAGGCGACGGTCAGGATCGCCAATGAGCCCGCTTCCAGTGCCTGGGCCATACCGTGGCGCAGTTCGCCGGCGATGCTGGCCGCTGCGGTGCGCATCCACAGCACCATGGTTGTCACGATGGCCACCGCGACCAGCGAGGCCACCCCGGCGATCGCCTCGGCGCCCAGGTCGCTGATGGTGTTACTGCCGAAATGGATCGTCACGAAGATGAGCAACGTCATCGCGATGGCGCCGACGACGCCCAGCCACACCCACCGCAGCGCATCGCGGCGGTTCGACTTCACCAGGAACGCCACCAGGATCATCACGACGATCCCGCATTCGAGGCCTTCGCGCAGACCGATGAGGCCGCTGCTGAAGTATTGCGAGAAGCTTGTCGGCCCGTCGGCTAGGACGCCGATACTGCCCATGTCCAGGGTCCTTTTCCGTCAGGTGACTTTGGCTAGCCAATGCTTGCCAAGGTGCGGCTGACCTTACCCGAATGGGGTACTTGGGGGCGATGGCACAGCATCGGCTGCGTTCGTGTGTGTCCCGGTCGTGCAACGATGGAGGGCAATCCATCGCACCGTCTAGGAGTTCCGTCGTGTCGTCCCTCGCCGTGCGCTCCCTGTCGGCGCGCTTAGTGCGGATTGTGCTCGTCGTCTCCATGTCGACGTTTCTGCTGGCAGCGGGCTGCTCCTGGCAGTTGGGCGGACGCTCGCCGTTACCTCGGGGGGTGCCGCCGCCGACCGGCGATCTGGTTCCCGACATCGCGACGCCGCCCGCGCACATCCAAGGCCGCCCCGCCGACCAGCTCCGTGAATGGTCGACGCCACGTGCCCAGAAGACGGGAATTCCCGTCATCGCGCTGGAGGCGTATGCCTACGCGGCCAAGGTTGCCGAGCAGGAGAACCCGCGCTGCAAGATCGCCTGGACGACGCTGGCCGGAATTGGCACCGTCGAGAGCCACAACGGCACCTATCACGGTGCGCAGCTGCAGCCCAATGGCGACGCACTGCCGCCGATCCGTGGAGTGCGGCTGGACGGATCCAACGGAAACCTGCGGCTGCCGGACACGGACAGGGGCGTGTTGGACGGTGACGCGAACCAGGATCGCGCGATGGGACCCATGCAGTTCATCCCCGAGACCTGGCGTATCTACGGTGTCCGGGCCGCCGGTGAGGGCGAGCCCAGCCCCGACAACATCGACGATGCCGCGCTGTCGGCGGCGGGTTACCTGTGCTCGCGCGGCGGTGACCTGAGTACCACCGAGGGCTGGATCAAGGCGCTGTGGGCCTACAACATGTCGGACGTGTACGCCGAGCAGGTACGGGACTGGGCCACGGCCTACGCCAAGGGCGGCTCCCTGTAGCACTAGTCTGTACCCGATGTTCTTCGCCCTGAGCGGCTCATCCCCGTACGTCGTCGGAACCGCAGCACACCAAAGGAGAGACAGTGCCGATTCTTGAGCAGGTAGGCGCCCGCGAGATCCTCGATTCACGCGGCAATCCGACCGTCGAGGTCGAGGTTGCCTTGACCGATGGCACGTTCGCACGGGCGGCCGTCCCCTCGGGTGCCTCCACCGGTGAGCATGAGGCCGTAGAACTGCGCGACGGCGGCGCGCGTTACGGCGGCAAGGGCGTCACCAAGGCCGTGAACGCCGTGCTCGACGAGATCGCCCCGGCCATCATCGGTGAGAGCGCCGATGATCAGCGCCTCATCGATCAGGCTCTGCTCGACCTTGACGGCACCCCCGACAAGTCGCGCCTCGGCGCCAACGCCATCCTGGGTGTCTCGCTGGCCGTCGCGAAGGCCGCTGCCGACTCGGCCGGACTGGCACTGTTCCGGTACTTGGGCGGCCCGAACGCACACATCCTGCCGGTGCCGATGATGAACATCCTCAACGGCGGCGCGCACGCCGACACCGGGGTCGATGTCCAGGAGTTCATGGTCGCGCCCATCGGTGCGCCGAGCTTCAAGGAGTCGCTGCGCTGGGGCACCGAGGTCTACCACTCGCTCAAGTCCGTGCTGAAGAAGCAGGGCCTGTCCACCGGCCTCGGGGATGAGGGTGGATTCGCGCCCGATGTCGCCGGCACCCGGGCCGCGCTGGACTTGATCAGCATCGCGATCGAGGCGACCGGCCTCAAGCTGGGCTCGGATGTGGCACTGGCGCTGGATGTCGCGGCCACCGAGTTCTACAGCGCCGCAGACGGTTACAGCTTCGAGAAGGAGAAGCGCACCGCCGAGCAGATGGGCGCGTTCTACGCCGAGCTGCTCGACGCCTATCCGCTGGTGTCCATCGAAGACCCGCTGTCCGAGGACGACTGGGACGGCTGGGTGGCGCTCACCACCGCGATCGGTGACCGCGTTCAGCTGGTCGGCGACGACCTGTTTGTCACCAACCCCGAGCGCCTGGAAGAGGGCATCGAGCGCGGTGCTGCGAATGCCCTGCTGGTCAAGGTGAATCAGATCGGCACCCTCACCGAGACCCTCGACGCGGTGACGCTTGCGCACAGCAGCGGTTACAAGACGATGATGAGCCACCGCAGTGGCGAGACCGAGGACACCACCATCGCGGACCTGGCGGTCGCGGTGGGTAGCGGTCAGATCAAGACCGGCGCCCCGGCGCGTAGCGAGCGGGTGGCCAAGTACAACCAGCTGCTGCGGATCGAAGAGACGCTCGGGGATGCCGCCCGCTTCGCGGGTGATCTGGCCTTCCCGCGTTTCTCGATCGAGACGTCCGACTAGCGGACAAGCTGAGGGCAGCTGTGGCTGAATCCAAACGCCGCCCCGCGTCCGGTAGGTCGCGGGGTCCGGCTGCGGCTGCCCGTAAACGGACACCGGTCAAGCGGCCGGCGCAGAAGGTTGTCAGAGGTCCCGCGCGGAGCGGTCCGGCGGCACCGGCCAAGGCGCCCAAGGCCGGCGGGGCCACCGGCGCGGTGGCCGCATCGATCGAACGCAGCGCCGAGCATCAGTCCGAGCAGCGCCTCGGGTCCACCGCGCGGCGGGCCGCCATCCTGGCCGCTGTGGTCTGTGCGCTGACCCTGACCGTGGCGGGTCCGGTTCGTACCTACTTCTCGCAGCAGGCCGAGCGGAATCAGCTCGCGGCCGCGGAATCGCAGCTGCGGGACCAGATTGCCTTGCTCGAGGACAAGAAGCGCCGGCTGGCGGATCCGGCCTACATCGCGGCCCAGGCGCGTGAGCGGCTGGGGTTCGTGATGCCGGGCGAGGTGCCGTTCCAGGTGCAGCTGCCGAACACTCCTGTCGATGCCCAGCCTCAGGGTCAGGGGCCGGTGGACAACGGCAATCCGTGGTACACCAACCTGTGGCACAACATCGCCGACTCTCCCACTGCCGTACCGACTGCGCCGCCGGCGTCACCGGCTCCGCTGCCGTGATCTCTGACGACGACATCGCCGCGGTCACAGCGCAATTGGGCCGCGCACCGCGAGGAATGCTGGAGGTCTCCTACCGTTGCCCCAACGGTGAGCCGGCCGTGGTGAAGACCGCTCCGCGGCTACCCGACGGAACACCGTTTCCCACGCTCTACTACTTGACGCACCCGGCCCTGACGGCGGCGGCGAGCCGCCTGGAATCCGGAGGGCTGATGCGCGATATGACCGATCGCCTTGCCTCCGACGAGGATCTGGCCGCCGCATATCTGCGTGCACACGAGAGCTACCTCGCCGAGCGTGATGCCATCGAACCGCTCGGCACCACCGTGACCGCCGGCGGCATGCCCGACAGGGTGAAGTGCCTGCACGTGCTGATCGGACACTCACTTGCCGTGGGGCCAGGAGTCAATCCCTTGGGGGATGAGGCAATTCGAGAGCTGGCGGGCACCATGCCCGGTGTGCTGCCGGAGGTTTGGTGACGGCCGTTCGGGTTGGCGCCGTGGATTGCGGTACCAACTCGATCCGTCTGCTGATCTCGGATATCGACGACTCCGGGCGGTTGACGGACGTGCATCGCGAGATGCGGATCGTGCGTCTGGGCCAGGGTGTCGACGCGACGGGCGAGTTCGCACCGGAGGCTATCGAGCGCACCCGGGTGGCCCTCGGGGCGTATGCCGAATTGATGAACTCCCTCGGGGTGCAGCGGGTCCGCATGGTGGCCACCTCGGCCGCGCGTGACGTCTCGAACCGCGAGACATTTTTCGCGATGACGGCCGAGTTGCTCGGATCCGTCGTTCCGGGGGCGGTGGCGGAGGTCATCACGGGCACCGAGGAGGCCGCGCTGTCGTTCGTCGGCGCGGTGGGGGAGCTGGACTCGACGGCCGGGCCCTACGTGGTGGTGGACCTGGGCGGTGGGTCCACCGAGACGGTGATCGGTGATACCGGCGGCGTTAAGGCCAGCTTTTCGGCAGATATCGGTTGTGTGCGGCTCACCGAGCGGTGCCTGCACTCGGACCCGCCCACCGCCGAGGAAATCGCGGCGGCCCGCGATGTGGTGCGGGCACAGCTGGCGCGGACATTCGCGGTGGTGCCGGTCGAGCAGGCGCGAACGTGGGTGGGGGTCGCGGGTACGTTCACCACGCTGGCGGCGCTGGCGCACCGGCTGGACGCGTACGACCCGGCCGCGATCCATCTGTCGCGGGTGCCGTTGGGGCGCCTTGCTGAGGTGACGTCCGAGTTGATCGCGATGCCGCGAGCGCGGCGGGCTGCCCTGGGACCGATGCACGAGGGACGTGTCGACGTCATCGGCGGTGGATCCATCGTCGTACAGGAATTGGCGCGCGAGTTATCCGGCCGCGCCGGGATCACCGAGCTGGTCGTCAGTGAGCACGACATCCTCGACGGGATCGCGATGTCCTTACGCAGGTAACTGGGCCTTAACACGTGACCCTGTGACCTGCGTAACAGTTGACAGTCTTACCCCTCCTCCGGTTGACAAGTGAGTCATATCAACTGACAGTTGATATATCAACACGACCCGATAACGGACAGTTGAAGTCTGGTAAACGGTCAGTTGAGAGGCGCAGCGTCGCGCATGAGCCCGGATCAGCAGATGTTTGATGACGTGCGGAAGGTTTGGATTCCTAATGTCCGGATTGATGTCGAACGCCGAAGTGCGCGAAATTGGGCTCTTGGAAACAGGTTTCGTGCGACGGCCCGACCCGGATGGTGCCGCGGTCGCCTACCGGACATATGGACGCGCCCGGCCTGGTGTCGCCGATGTGGTGCTGGTGCACGGCAGCCTGCAGAACTCGGCGGTGTGGTCCAGGCACGGTTACATCGCGCAGCTGTCTCAGCAGTACCGGGTGACCACCATCGACGTGCGTGGGCACGGCGCGAGTGAGAAGCCTAACCACCCCGGTGGATATGCCATCGCCTCGTCGGTGCGGGATGTCTGCGCGGTACTGGATCACTTGGGCATCCATCGGACCCACTACATCGGCTACTCGCTCGGCGGGCGCATCGGGCTTACCCTCGCGGCCACGGCCCCGGAGCGGCTCACCTCGCTGGTGGTGGCGGGGTCCTCACACCGGCCGCAACGCGGCGCGGTGGACGTGTTGATCTTCCCGGATGCCGTTCGCGTGGTGGAGGAATCCAGTCTGGAGGCATTTGTCGACGGCTGGGAGGCGCACCGCGGCCAGCAGATGGGCTCGGGATTTCGGGCGACCATCGAGGCGCTCGGCCAGCGCGGGCTGGCGGCGCTGCTGCGGCAGTGGGATGCCGAGCCGGGTGTCGCCGACGACGCCTTGCTTCAAATCGAAACGCCCACACTGTTTTTCGCCGGGTCCGAAGACCCTATGCGGCTGGCCGAATCGCGGGAGGCGGCGGTCCGGATGCCGCGTGCCTACTTCGCCCTGCTGGACGGCTGCAACCACGGGCAGACGGTGACGATGCGCGAGCGCATTCTGGATCGCGCCGAGGCGTTCTTCCGCCTGTCGGAGTTCTCCGATATCGAGAAGCTGCGGGTGGCCGGGTGACCGGAGATTCTGGGCTGCGCCCAAGCACAGCGACGCTTGCCCGCATCGGTGTGCTCGGCGGTATGTCGGGCGGGCTGTTGGGTGGTGGCACCGGGGTGATCACCGTGCCCGCGCTGGCACGGGCGACCACGCTGAGCCGGGCCGTTATTCACGGCACCTCGACGCTGCCGAACGTCTCCGCCGCGATCGCGGGCAGCACCGTCTACGCGCTGCACGGGGCGAAGGTGGATGTGGTGGCCGGCACCGGGCTGATGGCGGGCGGCGTGATCGGCGCGGTGGTGGGGGCCAAGCTGGTGGCACGCATCCCGGAGTGGATCCTCAAGGCGCTATTCGTCTTTGTGCTGCTGGCCACCGCGCTCAAGCTGCTACTGAGTGCCGCCGGGATTGACCCCTCGGCGGGTGAGGCGTGGCTTCCCGACGGTGTGCTCGCCCATATCCCATCGGTCGTCGCTATCGGGGCCGTTGTCGGCTTCGTGGTCGGCGCGTGGTCTGCCGCGCTGGGTCTCGGCGGCGGGCTGCTGACGGTTCCGGCGATGCTGGTGCTGTTCGGTTCCGATCTGCACGTGGCGGAGGGCACCTCGTTGATGGTGATGCTGCCCAACGCACTGGTCGCGGCGACCACACACCTGCGCCAGGGCACCGCTGATGCCCCGATTGGCTTCCGATTGGCGGCATTCGCGTTGCCGGGGACCGTGATCGGGGCGCTGTTGGCGCTCGCCCTGAACGCGCGATGGCTCGCGCTGGTGTTCGGCTCTTATCTCGTGTTCATCGCCGTGCGCGAGATCGTGCGGGTGTTTACGAGCTCGCCTGCCCGTGGGACGAAGAAACCAAGTCCGGCGCCGGCGTCGCAGGCGTGTGTTGGCGGTTGATCTTCTGCAGCTCTCGGGCGACGTCCAGGAGCCAGCTCAGTTCTTCCTTGCGATTGGCGCCCGTACGTTCGCCGATGATCTTGGTGCCGGAGGTTTTGTCGTTCTGCGGTGCGGTGCGCTGTTGTTCGATGGCCGAATGAATCTGGCGCGCCGCTGACGTGGTGGACGCGTCTTCGGTGAGGTAGGGGCGGATGGCACTGAGTCCGTCGCGAATCTCGACGATTCTGCGGTAGAGCCGGTAGTTGTGATCACCGATCGCGGCCTGCGGCGGTGCCAGCGCGATCTGGGTGTTGCCCTCGTACAGCGCGGTCCACAGCGGCTCGAGTTGGCGGTGCTGCCGGTAGGCCTGGATGCGTTGGTGCGCCGATGTGACCAGCTGCGAGAAGGACGGTCCCGCAAGGCCTACCACGATGAGGATCTGTCCGACGGTGGCGGTCAGCGGGGCCAGACCTTGCCAGGAGAAGCTGTCGTTGGTGATCATGCCGTAGATGGCCGAGTGTGCCCGCATGAGGCAGAACAACAGGCACATGGCTGCTCCGGCGGCGGTGAGCAGCATGCTGCGTCGCAGCCAGGCCACATCATTAAAGCGGGCGTACTGCAGGCATTTGACGGTGATCAGGAGTGCGCCCAGGCCGTAGGTGATCAGATAGATCAGCATGTAGAGCACCCAGGCGGGCTTGTTGCCGTGCGAGGCATAGAAGTCTTGTGGCAGTTCGGAAGTCGGTGCCACAAACCAGCAGAGAGCCAGTGCACCGCCGATCGCTACTGCCATGCCGACCCAGAGCCGTGCGCGCTGCACCGCGCGTGGGCCGGATTCACCCCAGAAGGTGATGACCGTGAGGACGCATGCGGTCCACGCCATCCCGCCCGAGAGGTTCAAGACGAGCCGGCCCATGTTGTGCACACCGACCAAGTTGTCGAACTTCTCGTACAAGGGTGGAGTCGCCAGGGTGACGGCAATCCCCTTGAAGAGGAACGACAACAACAGCGCCACTGAGGCGGGTGGGCGGACCCGAGAGCGCAGCATCGCGGCGGCGACAATCACCACGGCGGCAAAGCTGAAGACGGCCGCTACCGAATACGCCGCGGCGGAGTCTTCGAAAACTGAGGTCACGGCGCCGCCGGTGAGCCTTCCAGCACGAGTGAGGCCAGGATGCGCCGGAGGTTGGCGTTCGTGACCGCGATGGGGCGATGACTATCGGGACTGACGCGCTGCCCCATCATGGAGGCGAGCATCTCTGCCTCGACTTCTTGATCGTCCAAGTAGCTTTCGCGACAGAGGATTTCGGCGAGCTCGCGGCTGCTTGCCCCGGTGTGCCCGCACATCACATGGCTGAGCTCGTGCAGGATGATGTGCTCGCGATGCATGGTGGTGGTGTCGCTGTCGTACACCACGTAGTCGGTGGCGTCGGTGCGGACCAGCAGACCGTGCACACCGCTGCCCGAGAGCGAGTAGGGAACGAGCTGGATATCGCGTTCGCTGAGCTCACTGGCGCGGGCGCGGATGTCCTCCACGGTGGTCAGTGACTCAAGGCCAAGATCTGCAAGCTTGCGGGTGCACTGCTTGTGAATGGCCTGAAGTTCGCGGGTGGACCGTAGATCGGTTGTGAGACAACGCATCTTCGGCATGTTTACTGCCCGTTATTGACCGAGTTGTCCACCGTGGGCAGGCCCTGCAGCGCGCGCACGTGATCGAGCACCGCGGCCACCGTTTCCAGGCTCTGCTTGTTCAGGCCGATCGCGCGCAACGCGATCAGCTCCACCTCGTCCCGCGTGGTCTCGTCCAGGGCGCCGAGCCGCTCATCGAGCGAGTAGGTGCGCTCGGGGTCGGTGAGTACCGAGAGCGGTACGCGGAAAAAGTCGGCCAACGCGCCGAGCAGGTCGATGGCGGGACGGGCGCGCTTACCGGTGCGCAGCGCCGAGAGGTAGGCACCGCCGACCTTGATGCCGGGGTGGGCCTTCTTGATGCCGTTGGCGACCTCGTCATTGGTCCACATGCGCCCGTCGGGCCGCCGATGCGAATGGAAGAGCGCATTGATGCGGTCAGCGAGATTCGCGTCGGCGGATTTGGCGTCCTGAAGGGACACCTGTGGCGGGCTCGTGGTGGCCATTTACTAAG